>JAEMSB010000412.1 GCA_016463045.1 Niveispirillum sp. | reverse complement strand
TTCTACGCCCTGGAAGGGCTGTCGCACCTGATCCGCACCATTGAGCGCGTGAAGCGCGCCTTCAACCCCACGCTGGATATCAACGGCGTGGTCCTGACGATGTTCGACCGTCGCAATAACCTGTCCGACATGGTGGCCGCCGATGTGCGTGGCTTCTTCGGGGAAAAGGTCTATGAGACGGTGATCCCCCGCAATGTGCGGGTGTCCGAGGCGCCCAGCCATGGCAAGCCCGTGCTGCTCTACGACCACAAGTCGGCGGGTGCACAGGCCTATATCCATCTGGCGGGCGAGATGTTGAAGCGCGAGCGGAAGCGGCAGTTGGCCTATGGATGAACCGAGAAAGAATAACTCCCGCACCGGCCTGGGCCGTGGCCTGTCCGCCCTGTTCGGGGAGGTCGCCGCGACGGAGGAAGAGCAGCAGGTTGACCGTGTCCGCCTGACAAGGCTGCTGCCTATTGATCAGGTTCATCCCGGCAAGTTCCAGCCGCGCCGCCGCTTTGACGAGGAGGCGTTGACCGCGCTCGTCGAAAGTGTGCGTGAACGCGGCATTCTGCAGCCGCTGCTGGTGCGTAAGGACCCGGCGGCCACGCCCGGCAATGCCAGCTATGAGATCATCGCCGGCGAACGCCGCTGGCGTGCGGCGCAGCTGGCAGGCCTGCATGAGGTCCCGGTTCTGGTCCGCACCCTGACGGACCGAGAAGCGCTGGAAATCGCGCTGATCGAAAATATCCAGCGCTCCGACCTGACGCCTTTGGAAGAGGCGGAAGGCTATAAGCGCCTGATGGATGAGTTCGATCACACGCAGGAGGATCTTGCGCGGTCGGTTGGCAAAAGCCGGTCCCATGTTGCCAACATGCTGCGCCTGCTGGCCCTGCCGGATGAGGTGAAGGCATTGGTCCAGGATGGCACCCTGTCCATGGGCCATGCCCGCGCCCTGCTGACCGCACCTGACCCGATGGCGGCGGCGCAGGAGGTCATCAAGCGCGAACTGAATGTCCGCCAGACCGAAGCGCTGGTGAAGCAGATGTCAGCAGAACCGCTGGTCCTGACCAAGGCGGTAAAGGACAAGGCACCCGATACGGTGGCCCTGGAGCGGGAGGTGTCCCTGGCTCTGGGCCTTAAGGTCACGCTGAGCGGTACCGGCAAGAAGGGTAGCCTGCAGATCCATTATCGCACGCTGGATCAGTTGGACAGTGTGCTGAACCGCATTCTGAAGCGGTGAAATAGGGGGCTGGAACGCGGGACACGTTCTGGCCCTTTTTCACTCAACGAAAACAAGCAATCCAGGGGGAAGAATGACCGACAGCAGCCAGATCGGCGCCGAAGCCGCTGCCTATTTCAACGGCTATAGTGCTGCCTTCGCCGC
The DNA here is from genome assembly GCA_016463045.1 of Niveispirillum sp. GTDB lineage: Bacteria > Pseudomonadota > Alphaproteobacteria > Azospirillales > Azospirillaceae > Niveispirillum. The sequence continues at coordinate 3,162 of JAEMSB010000412.1, read as the reverse complement.
CTATGACACAGACCGCGTGTCGGCCCTGTTCGATCAGCCCCTGACGATCCTGACGGCGGCCAAGCCCATCGTGCATGGCGATCTGGAGGCCGTGCGTGCCTATGTCGACGGTATGCTGGATACCTATCGCCATATTGGCTTGGCCTGGCCGGTGCCGGCGGCGGTCTGGGCCTGGCCGTGTGGGGAGAACCTGGCGCGGGCGGAGGTGCTGTGGCTGCTGCGTTCCGCCGACCGGGCGGAGATCATGCGCTTCTCCACCTCCTACGTCCTGCGCCGTGACGCCGATGCCGGCTGGCGCGTATCCGTGGTGATCTCCTACGAAGAACCGGTGAAGCTGCCGGCGGGCGGCTGATGCCGTCGCTGCCGCTGACGCTTCTGCCCGACCTTCTGGCCGTCTGCCGTCTGGCCCCTGACGCCCCCCTGCCCGCCTGGGTGGCGGGACCGGGCTTTGTCAGCATCACGCGCACGGACGAGGAATTGTCCATCACGGTCCGTCAGGACCGTGTTCCAGGCGATCTGGTGGCCGTGGGGCCGTGGCGGGCGCTGAAGGTGCAAGGACCCCTGGATTTCGCCCTGACCGGCATCCTGGCTGCCCTGACGGCCCCGCTGGCCCATGCGGGCATCAGCCTGTTCGCCATCGCCACCTACGACACTGATTATGTGCTGGTCCGGGCGGAAGCGCTGGACGCCGCGATCACGGTCCTGACGGCGGCGGGTCATCGGGTGGCGGTGTAGCGGCCTCCTTGGCGGCCCTGACGGCCTCCTCGAACCGCTCAACCTCGTCATCCGTCAGTTCCGGAAAATGCCGCTGCCGCTTATCGGCGCCGATGCGGCCATTGCTGATCACCAGATTGACGAACAGTTGGGCCTTGCGGTCGGGCATCGCACTCAGATCGTTGAGCGCGCGCAGCCCCCGGTCGAACTGCGCGACATAGGTCAGCTCATTGCGCAGGTCGACTTCGATGGCTTCTTTGATGCAGCGATAGAGATACTCAACCTGCGGCGTGGCGTCGAAGTAACGGTACAGATCGGCAGTGTCATTCTCCACCGCCACCTCAAACCCGCCCTTGCCATCATCACGCCAATGCCAGTCGATATAGGGCATGATGGACGCGGAGAAACGCTCCAGCACCTCATCATAGGCGCGACGGTCGCGCAGCATCACGGCGGATACGGGGATGATAATGCCAGGTGGGGTGAACCCAAGTCGCTCCAGCATGTCGTGGATGATGAAGCGGTGGAGCCGGCCGTTGCCATCCATAAAGGGATGGATGAAAACGAAGGCAAAGCTGGCCAGTGCGCATATTACTGTGGGCGAAACATGTGGAGACGGTCCTGGAGCTAACCACTCCCTCTCATCGGGTGATAATTTTGGTTCTGCAGTCCAATAAAGTAGGTCTTTAGAAAGTTGGTGACACCTAAGAAGGTCCTTTAGCCCCAGCATCAAGGATTTGACGTCTTCGGCCCTTGGCGGAATGAAGTGAACTTTGTTATGACCGTCTAGTCTATTTTCGCCAACAAAGTTCTGTTCTTCCCGCCAACCTGTGACGGTATATCGGGAATCGCCGATAATCAGGTTGTTGAGGGCGGTCTGACCGGCTTCAGAGGCGATGTCGGCATTATCCCGGTTCTGCAGCGCCGCGACAAACCGGTCAGCCTTTGATCCCTGCACGTCCTCTCGCTCCAAGGCGAAGGTGCTTTTTGTCTCCTTGCTGTAGATATAGTTCACGGCCCGCAGAACCATGAGTGGATCAGCATCAGCCAGGAGCTTCTTAGCCTGTGCTGAGAGGTTGAGGGCCTGCAGTTCCTTCAAGTTTGCCGTTACCCGGACGGTTGGGCACAGCGCAGGCGTCCCAATCAGGTTATTCTCAATCCGATGGCGCCGAGAGGGTTTTCCATAAAGCCCGATCTGTAGCGCGGGGTCCAGCACCCCGACATGTTTGCCGATTGTCGCATCAGGCAAGTTGAGCCTTTCGCCCAGTAACCACTCGTACAGGAACCAAGCCCGCCGTGCGAACTGCCCGGATGGTTCCCGCCGGACCCAATCTTCCAATGGTTCTGGCCCCATCCCCCTGAAGGCGGCTTTCAGAAGGCCCAGTTCCAACGGCTCATATCGGATCGCGAATTTCAGGTCGCTGATGGCATCGTCGCCCTTGTCGTAACTGACTGGGTAGCGTTCTATCTGATGAGTTGGCTGAGTATGGCTGCGACGCTGCCCTGCCCCCACGATAGAGATTGTGAACGGCTCCGGCACGCGCAGGCCGAAGCGGTGGCGCAGGCCCATTTGGCCGGCGTAGCGCTCATTCCCGGTCAGGCGGTGTGGCATGGGGTGAAGCCGATGAGAATTTGTCTGTGGCGACAGCGTGCCACAAATTCTTGTTGGGCCTCACGAGAATTTGTCTAAACCGGGGGTGTTCCCCGAAATTTTAGTTGGACTTCTCGAAAACTTATCCAGAACGGTACAAGCTCACGAATTTTTGTCTGACGGCGGCGTCAATCCCAACTGCGCCGCCGCAGCCCTTGCGGCCGCCCAACGCCGTTCCTGCAGGCCCGCCGCCCGTGTCCGCATCGCGTCCACCATCGCGGGATCGGCGCTGTTTGGGTGGCCGCTGGTGAAGGGTGGGGCGGGGTCGTATTCCATGGAGAGCTGGATGCGTTCTGCGCGGTCCTGGTCGAATAGCAGGGCGGTCAGGTGCAGGGCAAAGTCGATGCCCGACGTGACGCCACCACCGGTGACGCGGTTGCCGTCGACAACGACGCGGTCGCCGCAGGGTACGCAGCCGAACAGGGACAGTTGCTCCAGCGACATCCAGTGGCAGGTGGCGCGGTAGCCGGTCAGCAGGCCGGCGGCGGCCAGGACCAGGGAGCCTGTACAGACCGAGGTCACATAACGCGCCCCGCTGGCCTGGGCGCGCAGGAAATCCAGCACCCCGGCATCGTCCATCAGGTCCAACTGCCCCGGTCCGCCGGGCACGAACAGGATGTCGGCCTGGGGCGCGTCGGCCAGCGTATGGGTGGGCAGCAGACGCAGGCCGCCGCTGTCGGTCACGGGGTTGAGGCTCTTGGCGGCCAGAATGATCGTCACATCCGGCAGGCGGGCAAACACCTCAAACGGGCCGGTCAGGTCCAGTTGCGTCAGGCGGGGATAGAGCAGCATGACGA
>JAEMSB010000411.1 GCA_016463045.1 Niveispirillum sp. | reverse complement strand
AGCCAACAGCATGGCACCCACGATGCCGGGCAAAGCGGCGGGCAGCAGCACCTGCTTGATCGTTTCCGACTTGGTGGCACCCAGACCATAAGAACCGTCACGCAGCGATTGCGGCACCGCATTGATCACATCATCCGCCAGCGAGGACACGAAGGGCACGATCATGATGCCCATCACCACACCAGCGGCCAGCGCGCTTTGGGAAGAAATCGGAATACCCATCGCGGCGCCGACATCACGGATGAAGGGGGCAACCGTCAGGATGGCGAAGAAACCGAACACCACCGTGGGCACGCCAGCCAGGATTTCCAGCACCGGCTTTACCAGCCCGCGCACCCGCTTGGGCGCATATTCTGACAGGTAGATGGCCGACATCAGACCGACCGGGGCCGCCACAAACATCGCGATGGTGGCGATCAGCAAGGTGCCCGTGAACAAAGGCACGGCACCGAAGGCACCGGACGATCCCACCTGATCGGCCCGGATGGCCGTCTGCGGCGACCATTGCAGACCGAACAGAAACTCGGTGATCGGCACCTTGGTGAAGAATCGGATGCTTTCAAACAGCAGCGACAGAACAATGCCCACCGTCGTCAGGACGGCGATGGTGGAGCAGAGCACCAGCAACGCCGTGATGATGCGTTCGACATTGTTGCGCGCGCGGAACTCTGGCCCGATCTTCGACCATGTAAAAGCCAGCACACCGCCAGCCAGCGCAACGACGACGCCGAACAGCGTCCAGTCGGCCAGACCACGCAGTTGAGCCAAGTGGCCGGCTGCGGGGGTGATGGAGTCGATGACACCGGGATTGACATACTGCGCCTGCCCGATAGCCAGATTGCTGATATTGATCAGCAGCAACTGGCGATGCGTCTGGCTCAGGGCCGAGGCGCCATCGGCGATGGACGGCAGCAGCGTTTCCAGCTCCGCCGGGGCCAGCATGACGCGGGCCCAGGCCTCCAACTGTTCCGGCGACATAGCCGACAGAACCATCCAGTCCATGACGGCGCCACGCAGGGCAACCCAGACCAGGATCAGCACCAGGGCCGGAAGACCGGCCCACAGGGCCATGTAGGAGCCGTAATAATTGGGAACAGAGTGCAGATTGGCGATGCGCCCGCCGGCCACGGCCACGGCCCTGTTGCGTCCCAGCCAGAATCCGGCCAGCGACAGGAACAACAGGACGGCTACGGTCAAGGTTACTGACATGTGGTTCAATCCGCCGCTGTCAGGGGAGTTTACCGGTTACGGCAAACCGGCGGCATCAGGTCTGACGCCGCCGGTTCCGCCATCTGCTTATACACCGGGCCGGTGCAAGAGTCCTGCACCGGCCCAGCCTTTCACATTACGACGCCGGCTTGGCCATCGGGGTCAGCTTCAGGGCCGCCTGTTCGGAAGCCTTGCGCTTATCGGCCGGCAGCGGCACCAGACCCTTGTCGGCCAGATAGCCATCGTCACCCATGGCGCGCTCCGAGGCGTATTCGCCCAGGAATTCCTTCAGGCCGGGGATCACGCCGAAATGCTGGTTCTTGAAGTAGACGAACAGCGGGCGGGACACCGGGTACTGACCGGAAGCGATGGTCTCGTACTTCGGCTCGATGCCGTTGACCGGCACGCCATGCAGCTTGTCGATATTCTCTTCCAGGAAGCTGTAGCCGAAAATGCCGAAGGCATTCGGGTTGGCGACCAAGCGCTGCACGATGACGTTGTCGTTTTCACCGGCTTCGATGAAGGCACCATCTTCACGCATCGTCTTGCAGACGGCGGCGTGGCGGGTGGCGTCCAGGGCCTTGATGGCCGGGAATTCCTTGCAGCCCGACTCCATCACCAGCTCGACCCAGGCGTCGCGGGTGCCGGACGTCGGCGGCGGGCCCAGCACTTCGATCTCGATGGCCGGCAGGGAGGCGTCGACATCCTTCCAGGTCTTGTGCGGGTTGCGCACGATCTGGCCGTTCACTTCAACTTCCTTGGCCAGAGCGGCGAAGAGCTGCGCCTTCGTGATGCTGATCTGGTTGCCCTTCTTGGACTGCGTGAAGGTCAGACCGTCATAGCCGATGACCAGCTCGGTGATCTGCTCGACGCCGTTTTTCTGGCAGGTGTCGTATTCGCTGGCCTTCATGGCGCGGGAAGCGCCCGTGGCGTCCGGGAAGTCAGCGCCGATGCCGGAGCAGAACAGCTTCATGCCGCCGCCGGTGCCCGTCGATTCCAGGATCGGAGCGCCGAACTTCGTGGTCTGGCCGAAGCGCTCGACAACCGTGGAGGTGAAGGGGAACACCGTGGAGGAACCAACGATGCGGATCTGGTCGCGGGCGGCGGCGGCGCCGGCCAGGCCGACGAAGGAAACAGCGCCGAGAACGGCGGCGAGGACGAGCTTCTTGGTGGTCACGACAAGGGCCTCCGGTTAACTGGGCGGCTCACGGACTAGGCCCTGGCATCCCATGATGCCTGCCTTCACCCTGTGGCCATGTCCCTGCTGGGTGCCGGGACCATAGCTGCGCTGCGAGACGCAAATACTACATCTACGTTACAGTTCCATGACACCGCCCCAGGAACCGCCCCAGCGCCACCCGCGATACAGTCGCGTTACACATTGGCCATTGGCAGCCGACACAGAGTCCTTCACCATTGAAATTACAGGGAAATTTCACTTTTGCAAGGAACTGGACATGGGTTTTTCGGACAAGAACCGGCGCAAGACCGGCACGCTGGCGCGTACCTTCGGGGCGCTGACCTGCGCAACATTCATGACATTGCCGGTCTGGGCGCAAAGCCATCCGGCCCAGGCCGTGATGGACGCCGACCGAGCCTTTGCCGCCCGCGCCAAGGAGGTGGGGCCGGGCAAGGCCTTTGCCGAATATGCGGAGACGCGGGTACTGATGCTGAACGATCCCGTGCCGGGCACGGATGCCAGCGCCCTGTCCACCCTGTTCGGCCCGGATCTGGAGATTGACTGGGGGCCGATGGATGGTGCGGTTTCGGGCGACGGCACCCTGGGCTACACCTGGGGCAAGGCCCGCTATTACAAGCTGAAACCCGACGGTACCAAGGAGGAACTGCCCCCCTCCCGCTACGTCACCATCTGGCGCAAGCAGAAGGACGGGTCCTGGAAATTCATGGCCGATGGCGGCCTGAACGCACCGGAGGCCAAAGAATTCCTGGCACGGAAGAAGGCTGAAAAGGAAGCGGCGGAGAAGAAGTAGAGGGGCTTACCCTCACCCTCCCAGGCCTTCGAAGGCCTGGGAGGGTGAGGGCGCAACGCCGCCGCCCCTACCCTACCTCCCGCTCAACAACCTTCACCGCCTTGGCCGCCGGCAGCATCACGGTGAAGGTGCTGCCCTTGCCAACCTCGCTGTCGATGATCAGGCGGCCACGGTGGCGGTTGACGATATGTTTCACGATGGCCAGCCCCAGCCCGGTGCCGCCCAGCGCGCGCGACCGGGCGGGGTCCACCCGATAGAATCGCTCCGTCAGGCGCGGCAGATGGGTGCGGGCGATGCCATCGCCCCGGTCGGTGACAGCCACGATCACCGCCGGCCCCCGCACCGTGCCCGCCTTGCCCTGGGTGGAGGCGGTGACGGCCACCGTCACTTCCGTCTGTTCCTTGCCATACTTGATGGCATTGTCGATCAGGTTCTGGAACACCTGGGACAGTTGATCCTCGTCCCCCACCACCGGCGGCAGGCTGTCGGGCTGTTCCAGGCGCAGCTTCACCTTGCGTGACGCGGCGCGCAGCTCCAGCGTGGCGGCGACATTGCGCACGATCTTGGCCACATCCACCTGTTCGGTGGGCGGCGAATGCTCGTCCATCTCGATCCGTGACAGCGACAGCAGATCGTTGACCAACCGCGACATGCGGTTGGACTGATCGAACATGATGCCCAGGAAGCGTTCATGCGCCGCCGGATCATCCTTGGCCGGCCCGCGCAGCGTCTCGATGAAGCCGATCAGGGCTGCCAGCGGCGTGCGCAGCTCATGGCTGGCATTGGCCACGAAATCGGCCCGCATCTGTTCGGACCGTTTCAGGACCGTGATGTCATGCAGCGTCAGCAGGACCAGCAGCGGCCCGTCTTCCCCCGGCGGGCGGAACGGCTTGACCCGCGCCTGCAACGTTCGCTCCACCGGTACCGGCAGCAGCACCTCCACCGTGCGCGACGCCCCACCGGCCAGCACGGCATCGGCGGCTTCCAGCAGGCTGGGCGTGCGCACCGAACTGGCCAGATCACGGTCCAGCAGCCGGTCACCGAACAGCTTGCAGGCCGCCTGATTGGCGCGCCGCACCTCGCGGCCCGGACCCAGCAGGATGACTGGGTCATGCAACTGGTCGATCACCGCCTCGAACAGGCCGGCCCGGCCCGCATCCTTGCTTTCCCGGTCCAGCCAGCCCTGATGCGCCCGCGCCATGGCCGACGCGATGAACTCCGCTGTGATGCTGTCCAGTTCCGGCGCAGGCACCGGTTCCGACGCCTCACCCAGGATCTCGGCATAATCGGTCAGGCGGCGCGTATCGGTCTGGATCATGCGCAGGATGGC
>JAEMSB010000410.1 GCA_016463045.1 Niveispirillum sp. | reverse complement strand
GCATATGGATGATGCCACATATGAGACATGGAAGCTCGACGCGCTGACCACCGTCCTGTTGCTCTGCGGCTTGCTCGGTGATGGCGTCACGCTGCATCCCGTGGCACGCACGCCTGTGGGCAGCCGGCGGCGCGCGGTCATGAATGCCGTGCGCCGGGGCAACCGGGTGTGGCTCGGCTTTAACGAGGCGCATTCCCACCGGCTGGTCGATCTGTCGGACTGTACCGTCCTGGCACCAAGGCTGCTGGCGCTGGTCGCCCCCTTGCGTGATGCGCTGGCCCCGCTGCTGGCCGATGGTCAGTCGATTGATGTGGCGCTAACCCTGCTGGATGACGGGGTGGATCTGGTGCTGGAAGGGCTGTCGCGGCCCGACCTGCGCACCCTGGAACATCTGACGGACTTCGCGGCTTCCCAGGATTTAGCCCGCCTGTCCTGGCGCGCGCGGGAGGGCCAGCCGGCCGAGCCTATTGCGTTCCGCCGTACGGGTCTGCTGGGCTTTGGCGCCGTCAGCGTTTCACCCGCCCCCGGCGCCTTCCTTCAGGCCAGCAAGCAGGGCGAGCAGGCCCTGGTCGCGGCTACCCTGGCCGGAGTGGGCGAGGCGGAAGCCATCGCCGACCTGTTCGCGGGCAGCGGCACCTTCACCTTCCCCCTGGCCACCAAGGCCAAGGTGCATGCGGTCGAAGGTGACCCTACGGCCTATAACAGCCTGATGGGCGGGGCGCGGCAGTTGGGCGGCAAGGTGACGGCGGAAAAGCGCGACCTTTTCCGCGATCCGCTGACGCCCTATGACCTGAATCGGTTCCAGGCCGTTGTGTTCGACCCGCCGCGCGCCGGCGCGCAGGCGCAGGCGGCGGAGATCGCGGCCTCCACCGTGCCTGCCGTAGTGGGCGTGTCTTGCAACCCGGTCAGCTTCGCCCGTGATGCCGAACTGCTGATCCAGGGTGGCTACCGCCTGACCGATATCTGGCCCGTGGATCAGTTCCTGTGGTCGGCGCATATGGAACTGGTCGGCTGGTTCCGGCGGTAGGGTTGCGTCGTTCCCTCACCCTCCCAAGCCGGAAGGCTTGGGAGGGTGAGGGGAACCCCACCGTCGCAAACAACCCTTACGCCGCCTTGTGCCCCTCCCCCTGGGTGCCCAGGGTGAAGACGCGGTCGGTGGGCAGGACCTCCGTCGGGCCGATGGGCGGCAGCTCACGCAGCCTTGCATAGAGCGGGGTGAAATCCACCGCCGTGGCGTTCATCAGCTGTTCGTAGCTGTCGAGCACGAAATAGGTCTGCTGATAATCATCAATCCGGTACTGGGTACGCATCACGCGTTCCAGATCGAAGCCGATTCGGTTGGGCGACGGGCTTTCGATGCAGAACTGCGTCTCCCCGCGCGATGACAGCATGCCGGCGCCGTAGGCACGCAGGCCGTCCTTGGTACTGATCAGGCCGAATTCGACCATGTACCAGTAGAGCCGGGCCAGATGTTCCTGCCCGTTCAGCGCAATGGCCTTGGCCCCGCCAATGCCATAGGCCTGAAGATAATCGGCAAAGACCGGATGGGTCAGCAGCGGCACATGGCCGAAGAAATCATGGAATACATCCGGCTCGACCAGATAATCCATCTCTTCGGGCTTGCGGATCCAGTTGGTGACGGGGAAGCGACGGGCGGCCAGATGTTCAAAGAACTCCCGCTCCGGGATCAGGCCGGGCACCGCCACCAGGGTCCAGCCTGTGGCCTTGTCCAGCACCTCTGAAGCGCGTCGGAAATCCGGGATACCGTCGCGCACATCCAGGCGCGTCAGCCCTTCCAGAAATTCCGGGGCGGCATAGCGCGGCAGCAGGGCCGATTGCCGGTCATAAAGCGTGCGCCACATGGCGTGGTCGGCGCTGGTATAGTGATCCCAGCCCTGGTCGATGGTGAAGTCGGGCTGTACATGGCTGTAATCGCCGCGCAGCGCCGTGTCGGTCTTGCCGCTGTCGGTGACGCGAACGGCAAAGTCGCTGGCCGGTGCGTTGGTCTGGTTCATGGCTTCCTCCCCAAATCATGTGGGAATTGTTGGAAACCATGATAGCGCCAGGGCGGGGGCATTTCCTTGCGGATATGCCTGGGTAGTGGGGGGCTTCCGCAATTCCTGTATCAGATCAGGCTGGCCTTGCGCCATATCCTGCCTTGATCAGGTTGGTTTCGGCAATGGCACGGCGGTGGAGTGCTTGACCACATCCAGCACGAAGCTGGACCGCACCTCCTTCACCCCCTTGATCGATAGCAGCTTGCGCATCGACAGGTCGGCGAAACTGTCCAGGTCCTCCACGATCACCTGCAACAGGTAGTCCATGGTGCCCGTCATCACGAAGCAGGAGATGACTTCGGGCAGCAGCAGGATGCCGCGCCGGAAATCGGCGTCGCCCTCCGCGTTCTGGTCGATCTTCACCTCAACAAAGGCCACCACACCCATGCCCAGCTTCTTGCGGTCCAGGATGGCGGTATAGCCCTGGATGAAGCCCTGTTCCTCCAGATCGCGCACCCGGCGCAGGCAGGGGCTGGGCGACAATCCCACCTGGTCGGCCAGATCGACATTGGATAGGCGGCCATTGCGCTGCAATGCAGCAAGTATGCGGATATCTGCCGCGTCCAAACTGCTGTTGCCCATATTCTGCCTCTGACCGCTGGATTGGCGCAATTTCTCACCTGACACTGCCAGAATCCAGGGGCAGTTCGCAAGGACATGCCCCCACCTTCGGCCCTATCATGACAACAATTCCCCAACCGATAGATTTTCACAGGAGATCAAGATGGCGGACGGCGGCACGGCGCGCGTGGAAAACGGCCAGATCGTGGGCGATCTGTGGGACAATCCCATGGGCACCAACGGCTTTGAATTCGTGGAATACACGGCCGAGGATACGGCGGCGCTAGACAGCCTGTTCACCGTCCTGGGCTTCACCAAGGTGGCCCGCCACCGGTCCAAGAATGTGACGCTGTACCGTCAGGGCGGCGTCAATTTCATCGTCAATGGCGAGAAGGATAGCATGGCGCAGCAGTTCGCGCGCGACCATGGGCCCAGCGCCTGCGCCATGGCCTTCCGCGTGAAGGATGCCGCTGCCGCCCACAAGCGCGCCCTGGAACTGGGCGCCAAGGATGTGAAGGGTTCTGTCGGCCCGATGGAACTGAACATTCCGGCCATCGAAGGCATCGGCGGCAGCCTGATTTATCTGGTGGACCGCTATAAGGCGCCCACATCCATCTATGATATCGACTTCGTGCCCGTCGATGGTGCGGATCAGAACCCTGTGGGCTGCGGTCTGGTCGAGGTTGACCATTTGACCCACAATGTCCATCGCGGCCGCATGGACCATTGGTATGATTTCTATGCCAAGCTGTTCAATTTCCGGCAGGTCCGCTATTTCGATATCGAAGGCAAGCTGACCGGTCTGAAAAGCCGGGCGCTGACCGCACCGTGCGGCAAGATCCGTATCCCGATCAATGAGAGTGCCGGCGTAGAAGGCCGCGTCGATCAGATCGAGGAATATCTGCGCGAATATAAGGGCGAGGGGATCCAGCATATCGCCCTGTCCACCAATGACATCATCAAGACCTTTGACGCGCTGAAGGCCAATGGCGTCACCTTCATGACGCCGCCGCCTGGCACCTATTATGACATGCTGGAAGAGCGTCTGCCCGGCCATGGCCAGCCGACGGAAGAACTGCGGGCCCGCGGTATCCTGCTGGATGGCGCGCCCGGCGGCGGTCTGCTGTTGCAGATCTTCACCAGCACGGTGATCGGCCCGATCTTCTTTGAGATCATCCAGCGCAAGGGTGATGACGGCTTCGGTGAGGGCAATTTCCGCGCCCTGTTCGAAAGCATCGAACGCGATCAGGTGGAACGCGGCGTGCTGTCGGCTGAGTAATCCTTATAGATATAGGATGGGAAAGGGGCGGCCGGTCGCAGGATCGGTCGCCCCATTTTTGTTTATGGTCACTCAATCGAACGCAAACGCATCCATCGCCAGGATGGCGCGGTCGGTACTGCTGTGCAGCAGGCGCGCCGGGGTGCCCGATGTGGCGGCACCCTGCGCGCTGTAGAGCGGCCAGAGATGTTCGGGGGTGGGGTGGTTGCGCCGCGCCTCCGGTGCCAGCCGGTCCCAGGCCAGAAGATCGTCATAACGGCCCTCCAGCAGCGCGTGACGCATCCAGTTCGCAAAGCCCGTCACCCAGGTGGGTGACGGTGCATCCGGGTCCTGGCCCCGGAATTCCATCAGATTATGGCTGAAGCTGCCTGATCCCAGGATCAGCACCCCCTCGTCCCGCAGGGGGCGCAGGGCCGCGCCCACGGTGGCGTGGTGGGCGGCGGACAGGTGCGGCTGCACCGACAGTTGGGTGACGGGGATATCGGCATCGGGCCAGGCGAGGCTGAGCGGCGTCCAGGCGCCGTGGTCCAGCCCACGGTCGGCTACCAAAGCCGGTTCCAGCCCCTGTGCCGCCAGAAGGCCCGCCGCACGTTCCGCCAGGGCCGGCGCACCGGGGGCGGGATACTGCATGGC
>JAEMSB010000029.1 GCA_016463045.1 Niveispirillum sp. | reverse complement strand
GGGACATGCCATTAATCCGCCCCCGCCCTTCACCCGTGTCACGGCGCACAATGCCGGCTGGCGCTGGACCATCCCGCTTCAGCACCGGACCGGCCACGGCTACGTCTATTCCAGCCGGCATATCAGCGACAGTGACGCCGAGGCGGAACTGCTGGTCACCGTGGGGGGCGATCTGAAAATGGCACCGCGCCGCATCGCCTTCACGCCGGGCCGCCGCAAACAGGCGTGGAAAGGAAACTGCGTTGCCATCGGCCTGTCGTCAGGCTTCCTGGAACCGTTGGAAAGCACGTCCATCGCCTTGATTGAAACGGGTATCGACAAGCTGAAGCAGCTGTTTCCGGGCCGCGATATCGATCCGCTGCTGGTCGAAGAATATAATGACTGGAGCCGGCGGGAGATGGAGCGGGTGCGCGACTTCATCATCCTGCATTACTGGCTGAACCGCCGCGAGGATACGGAATTCTGGCGCGATTGCCGGGCCATCGATCTGCCTGACACATTGACCAGAAAGGTGGAGATGTGGAAGCGGCGGGGCCACATGGTCCGCTACCGCTGGGAGATGTTCCAGCCCGCAAGCTGGCTCGCCATCTATGCCGGGTTTGATTTTCTGCCCGACGGCTATGATCCGGCATTGGACGGGTTTGATGTGCCCAGCCTGTCGCGCGGGCTGGCCGGCATGCGCAAGGCCATTGCCGACACGGTGGCCGATTGCCCCACACATCAGGAATTTATCGACCGGTACGCCAAGGTCGCGCCTTAACCAACAAGAAATCGGACAAGAGGGAACGTCATGAAGCCGTTGAACAAGATCGTCATCGCCGGGGGCGGTACGGCCGGCTGGATCACCGCCGCCATGCTGTCCTTCATGACGAAGGGAACGGGCACCGCCGTCGAGTTGGTTGAATCCGATGAGATCGGCACCATCGGCGTGGGCGAAAGCACCATTCCGCCCTTCGTCGTACTGCTGCGCAGTCTGGGGATTGACGAGCAGGATTTCATCAAATCGACCAATGCCAGCTTCAAGCTGGCCATCCGGTTCGAGGATTGGTTCAAGAAGAACCAGCATTACTACCACCCGTTCGGCACGCTGGGTGGGTTGATCGACAATCACGAATTCTATCAATGCTGGCTGCGGGCCAAGGCGGCGGGTCATCCGTCGGAATTGCAGGATTTCGCGGCGGCCACGGTGATGGCCGACCAGATGAAATTCCTGCTGCCCTTCAAGGCGCCGCGCACCATGATCGCGTCTGCGTCCTATGCCCTGCATGTCGATGCCAAGCGGGTGGCGCAGTATCTGCGCCGCTACGCCGAAGAACGTGGCGTGACCCGGACGGAGGGGCGGATCAACCGGGTGCGCACCCATCCCGACGGGTCCATTGCGGGGCTGGACCTGGCCAATGGCAAGGTTGTGGACGGCGATTTCTTCATCGACTGCACGGGCTTCCGTGCCCTGCTGATCGGTCAGACGTTGGGCGTGGGCTATGTCAGCTGGGCCGATGAGCTTTTGTGTGACCGGGCCGTGGCGGTGCAGACAGAGAACACCGACGATGATGCCGATGTGCATCCCTACACCCTGTCCCAGGCGCAAGATTGCGGCTGGCGCTGGCGCATTCCGCTGCAGCACCGGGCAGGCAACGGCTATGTCTATTCCAGCCGCTTCCTGTCGGATGATGAGGCGGTAGCGACCCTGATGCGTCAGGTGAAGGGCCGCCCCTTGATCGAGCCGAACATCATCCCCTTCAAGACCGGCATGCGGGCCAAGATGTGGGAAAAGAACTGCGTGGCGCTGGGCCTGGCCGCCGGATTCATTGAGCCGCTGGAATCAACGGCCATCCATCTGGTCTATCGCGCTGTCGACTACCTGTTCCGCTTCTTCCCCGATGCCGATATCGACCCGTCACTTCAGGCCGAATTCAACCGCCGCGTCGCGGCGGAATATGAGGAGGTGCGCGATTTCATCGTGCTGCATTACTGCACCACACAGCGCGACGACACGCCGTTCTGGCGCGCGGCCCAGCGTACGCCGATCCCGGCTAGCCTGCGCGCCCGTATGGACCTGTTCAAGGCGACCGGTATCCTGCGTCAGGGGCTGGAAGAACTGTTCGGGGCCGCCAGTTGGCAGTCGGTCTATGAAGGCATGGGCGTGCGCCCAGCGCGGTATCAGCCGTTTGTGGACAAGGTACCGATGAGCGTGATCACCGAAACGCTGGACCGGTCCGCCCCGCTGCTGAAGGCGCAGGTCGCGGGTCTGCCGCATCATGCGCAGTTCCTGCGCGACCATTGCCGCGCGGAACGGGATTTTTAAGGGACCGGGATGCCGGTTCACCGCCGTGCGGGCGGAGCAGTGGACCGGCGGATGACGACATGGTGGGGCAGCACGCGATGGGCCTGGGGTGCAGGCTCACCCGGCTGCTTTTTCCGTGTCAGGATATTCACCAGGATTTCCGCCGCTGCATCGGCCAGTTCCTGGATGGGCTGCTTCACCGTTGTCAGGGGCGGCCAGACCATTTCGGCCAGTTCGATATCGTCGAAACCGACCACCGACAGGTCGCCCGGCAGGGACAAGCCCCGGTCATGGGCCACGGACAGGACGGCGGCGGCCATTTCGTCGTTTGATGCGACAATGGCTGTCGGCGGCTCGGCCAGCGACAGGAGGCGGCGGGTGCAGGGCAGGGCGGAACGGTAGGTGAAGCCGCCCTGTTCAATGATTTCCGGGTCCGGTTCCAGCCCATATTCGCGCAGTGCGTCGCAATAGCCCGAATAGCGCAGACGGGTGCCGGCATGATGTTCCGGTCCCTTGATGAAGCCGATGCGCCGGTGACCGAAAGCCAACAGATGCATGGTCAGGTCATTGGCCGCCGCCCGTTCATCAATCCGCACCGAGGAACCGCCATCGCGTTCATGCTGCGGCGTGACACGGACATAGGGGATGTTGGCCCGTTCGATGACGCTGATCACCGTGTCATTGTCGGTCACAGGGGCGGTCAGGACGACAGCGTCCAGGTTCAGCTGATTGACCAGCTTGCTGACACGGTCTTCCACATCGTCGCCGCGATAATCGATTTCCTCGATCAGCAGGTGATAGCCCTGGTCGCGGAACCGGGTCAGCAGGCCCATCTGGATTTGGCCGGTATAGGGACCGCCCGGATCACCATAGACATGGGCGATCAGGTAGGATTTGTCGCCCTTCAGGCTTTGCGCCGACTTGTTGGGCTGGAACTGCAATTCCGCCATCACCCGCTGAACACGTTCGCGCGTTTCCGCGCTGACATAGCGTTCATTGTTCATAACGCGGGAAACGGTCTTGATCGACGCGCCGGCGGCGCGGGCCACATCAATGATCGTCGGCTTGCGATCTGCCACGATGGAACACCTGTGCATAAAGGCGGCCAGAGGTCGGCGCCCCGACCCTCAAATTTCACGGAAACCAGCCGCTTGGCAAGCATCAGATAACGATGTCAGGTTTTCATCAGCAAATCCTCAATTGAGGTGGGTCAATGCCGTTGCCGCAGGCGGGGCTATGGTGCGCGCCATCCCGCGACACCGTGCCAGAGCCCGACCAACATGCCCAAGGATTGCGCGCCCGACACAACCAATGCCGAAGAGCGTCTGGATTTCTTTCGCCTGGATAGCGTAGCGCGGGCCGCCCTTCGCGATGCCCGCCAGGTCCTGATGCCCTCGCTGCCCGACATGGCCGCCGGCTTTTACGGACGCCTGGCCACGATTCCCCGGTTGGCACCAATGATCGCGGCCAAGGGAAAGGTACCCCGCCTGACATCGTCGCAGGTGGATCATTGGGGTGCCCTCTTTGATGGACGGTTCGATGAGGCCTATTTCGCCCGTGCCCGCCGCATCGGTCTGGCCCATGACCGGATTGGGTTGGAACCGCGCTGGTATGTCGGGGCTTATGCGCATTTCCTGGACGACATCTTTGCGGCCCTTCTGGACCGCCGCTGGCCGAAGGAAAGGACCCGTGATGCCCTGTCGGCGGTCATGCGGGCGACGCTGCTGGATATGGAACTGGCCATTTCGGCCTATGCCCAGAGCGGGGAGGCGTCGCGCATCAAGCAGGAACTGCTGCAACTGACCGACCGGATCGAACGCGATATCGAAGAGACGGTGTCGGGCGTGGCCGAACAGGCGGGGCATATGGCGGAAAGTGCTGACCGGCTGGGTGCCATTGCCGGTGACCTGCATGATGCCGCCGCCGCCATGGCCGAGGCGGCAGCCAACGCCCTGTCGGATGTGCAGGCTGTTGCGACCGCAACGGAGCAGCTAGAGGCTGCCAGCCGCGCCATCGCCGAACAGGTGGCGCAGAGCGCGACCGTCACTGACACTGTGGCTCGGCAGGCTGGCGATGCCGCGGCCATTGTAACCGGCCTGTCAGAGGCCACGTCCCGCATCAGCAATGTCGCAAAACTGGTCCAGGCAATCGCGGCGCAGACCAAGCTGCTGGCGCTGAACGCCAATATCGAGGCTGCACGGGCCGGTGATGCCGGGCGTGGCTTCGCCGTGGTTGCGGGGGAGGTGAAAAGCCTTGCCCGTCAGACGGAGGAGGCGATTGGAACCGTGAATGTGCAGGCCGTCGATATCCGCGCGGCAACAGATGCCACCGGCAAATCGGTGGATGGCATGGTCCGCGATATCCGCCGCGTCGATGCCATATCCGGTCAGGTGCGCGATGCCACGGATCAGCAGCGTCAGGCGACGGCTGAAATCTCCCGTGGCGCACTGTCTGCCGCAGATCAGGCACGGCGGCTGGCCGACCGTGCTGGCGGCATGCTGGATCATGCCCGGATGACGGGGGATACCGCGGCAGAGGTGCGGTCCATGGCTGCCGGCGTGAATGACATGCTATCCGGCCTGCGTCGCCGCGTGACGGAGGTGCTGCGTGCCTCCACAGCCGGCGACCGGCGGCGCAGCGTGCGCCTGCCCCTGTCCATCGGGTTCGAGGCGGAGTTTGGCGACAGCCGCCTGACGGGGCGGACCCTGGACCTGTCGGTTGAAGGCTGTCTGCTGCATGGCGTAGCAGCGTGTTGTTCCCCCGGCACTGCTGGCCGCCTTCATCTGGAGGGGGTGGGGCCCGTCCGGGCCAGTGTCCGCGCCGTCAGCGGCGCAGGGCTTCATATCGGGTTCGAGGAGGTGCCGGCGGAGACGGAACAGGCATTGCGCCGTCTGCTCGTCCGCGACTGACCATCAGCCCTCATCTGCGATCAAGGTCAGAGCGTCTGTGTCGCAGACGACCTGACCGTGCCCCACGTCACGGATGGCGCCCGTGCGTTTGAAGTCGGAGATGGTGCGGCTGGCGGTTTCCAGCGTGATGGCCAGGATGGCGCCCATATCCTCCCGCGTGAAAAGCCGCACAGGGCCGTAGGGCGTTTCGTCGGCCAGCAAAAGCAGCAGACGGGCCACGCGCTGCCGGGCATTGCCGGTGGAAAGATTGGCCAGGAAGCCGTCGGCTGTGCTCAACGCCTCATGCCATTTTTCCATCAGGCGCTGATGCAAACGCGGGGTGCGGGCCTGAAGCTGGTTCACGGTGGTGACGGGGATGCGGCAATATTCCACCGGCTGTAGGGCAACGGCGATATGGTCGTAACTGGACTTCACCAATGCCTCCAACCCCGCGACGCCCCCCACGCGTACCAGCCGCACGATGCGCTGGGTTCCGTCTGGCAGCAGGGTGACCAGTTTCACCAGCCCGCGCCGGATGGTCAGGATGGCACCGGCATCATCGCCCATGCCATAAAGCTGGGTGCCAGCCTCGACATGGACCTCCTCAATGGGCGTGTGGATATGGGCAAAATCCTCTGCCTGCAAATCGGCGAACAGCACCAGATGGCGCACGCCGCAGCTTTGACAGGCGGCGGTTCCCCTCCAGGCGGCTTCGATCTGCGTCGCCTTCACCATTATCCTCCCGAACGATCCGGGCGCAACTATGCGCCGGGGGCGTCGGGGACGCCAATGCGACCTTTCGCGTCTGAGAATGGCAAAGCCCCCGGACGGTTTCCCATCCGGGGGCTTTCCCTGTCAAACCCGGTGCCGCCGCCGTATCAGAACGGGCTGATGGCTTCCAGCACCTGCTGACCCCAGCGCGGGGCCTGCACATCGGTGATGTGGCCGCGACCGCCGTAAGAGATACGGGCCTCAGCGATCTTTTCATAAGAGATAGTGTTGGCCGACGTGATGTCCTCGGGCCGGATGATGCCGGTCAGGGTCAGTTCGCGCACCTCGTTATTGACGCGCACCTCCTGCTTGCCATTCACCACCATGTTGCCATTGGGCAGAACCTGCACGATCAGGGCGGCCACCTGCAGGTTGATCTGCTCCTGACGCTGGATCTGGCCGGTGCCCGTGCTGTTGGAGGTGCCAGACGCGCTGATCAGGCTGCCGGGATCGACGGCGTTGGGCAGGATATTGTTGGTGGAGGATTCCAGACCGAACAGGTTGGGGATGCCCATCGTGTCGCTGCCGTCGCGGGTGCGGGTCGTGTTGTTCTGCATCTGGGCACGGTCATTGATCTGGATCGTGACCGTCATGATGTCGCCGACGCGGGCTGCGCGCTGATCCTTGAAGAAGGCGCGGGCACCGGCCCGCCACAGGGAATTAGCCTGACGCTCTTGCACCGGCGCTTCCGGCATCGGCAGGCGCACGGGGCGGTAGTTGGGATCGCGCGAGGGGTCGTCAATACCCGACAGGGCCGGGGTCTGTCCGACCGCCGCCAGCTTGTCCGTCACGCAGCCGGTCAGCGGCAGGACGGTCAGCGACAGCAGCAGGGCGGTGCGGATGGAACGGCGGGCGGTCAGGGTACGGGCGGACATTTCGGTTCTCCTTACCGGGCCGCCTTCTTCGACGGGCCCGACACTTGGCTGACAGGGGCGATGACCGGGTTGGACGGGTTGACGGTCACCAGATTGGGACCGGCCACCACGGCCTCGATCACTCTGTTGGAGGACGTATTCACAATCCGTACCAACTCGCCCATGCCGCCATCAGAAAGCGCTTTTCCCGATGCCGTCAGGCTCATTGTCGTGCTTTGCAGAAGGATGGTGACGGCCTGCCCCTTGCCCACCACCACCGGTTCCCGCACGTCGCGGACATTCACTGCCTGGTTCGGTGCAACGGCCCGCCGCAGGGTTTTACCAATCATTTCAGAGGCTTCGACAACAGCACCGGCTTGCACCCGGTCGCGCGGCTGCCGCAGATAGGTGATGTCGCCATCCCCGATCACCTCTCCCGTCGCCATGCGGCGGGCCAGGACGGGCAGTTCCACCATATCCATGACGCGGGCACCAATGGTCTGACGCACCACCTCCGGCCCGGTGGCCGGGGCAATGATTTCTGCGGTAACGCGGCCCCGCACCGCGTCATAGGCAAGATTTTCCACGCGCACCGAGGCATCGTTGCCGGTGGGCAGGAACAGGCTAAGCGTGCGGTTATCCAGCAGCACATCGGCCTGACCGCCGACCCCGGCATCGCGCAGGGCCAGACGCAGCCCATCGACGATGGCATCGTTCGTTACCTGTACCGAGGCTCGTTCCACCACAATCCGGTCCGCCCCGCCCGACGCACGCCAGTCGATGCCATTGCTGGCCGCGATGCGCGAAAGGGTGGGGGCATCCAGGCTGGCGCGGCGGCCCGGAACGGGGGCAACCATGACCGCGCGGGTCGCGACATCGGGTTCCAGCCCGTCGAACAGGTCACCCAGCAGAATTTGCCCATCGGCCACACTGGCAGCCGGCTTCAGCGTGGCGGCCTGCGCGGCGGTGCCGGACAGCAGGACAGCGGCGAGCATCAGGGCGGCGAAGCGGGTCATGACGAAGGCTCCGAAAACGGGGTGGGCAGAAATGACCTAGTTGAGCCGTCAGGCTCCGGCGGCGGTGACTAAACTCAAATCAGCGCAGCTGGCTGACCGACTGCATCATCTGATCCGTGGTGGAGATGACGCGGGAGTTCATTTCATAGGCGCGCTGTGCGGTGATCAGCTGGGTGATCTCGGCAACGTTATTGACGTTGGAGGTCTCCAGCGCGCCCTGCATCACGCGGCCAAAGCCTGGGCCGCCGGGATTACCGGTGATGGCCTGACCGGAAGCCGGGGTTTCCAGCAGCAGGTTGTCGCCGATCGCTTCCAGACCCGCGGTGTTGGGGAAGGCTGCCAGCTGGATCTGGCCCACATTCTGCGGCACGGTCTGACCGTCGATCTTGGCCAGGACTTCGCCATTCGGGTTGATGGTGATGTCCACGGTGTTCTGCGGCACCACGATGCCGGGCTGCACCTGATAACCATCGGCGGTGACCAGGGTACCTTCGGCGTTCAGCTGGAACGAACCGGCGCGGGTATAGGCCGTTTCGCCGTTGGGCAGCTGCACCTGGAAGTAACCCTGGCCGTTGATGGCCACGTCCAGCGTGTTGCCGGTCGGGTTGATATTGCCCTGTTCGTTGATGCGGTAGATGGCGGCGGCCTTGACGCCCAGACCCACCTGGATGCCCGACGGGACGATCGTGCCGGCATCAGACGAGGTGGAGCCCACACGGCGCTGGTTCTGGTACAGCAGGTCCTGGAATTCGGCCCGCTGACGCTTGTAACCGGTCGTCGTCATGTTGGCGATGTTGTTGGAGATGGTTTCGACATTCAGCTGCTGGGCCAGCATGCCGGTGGAACCAATGGAGAGGCTGCGCATGGTTTCAATCCTTCTTGCTGGCTGGATTACTGAACGCGGGCGAGCTTGCCGATGGCGCCGCGGATGCGTTCATGTTCGGTGTCGATCATCTTCTGGACGCTCTGGTAGGTGCGCAGGACATCGATCATCTGCGTCATCTCCACCACGCTCTGAACATTGCTGCCTTCGATGGCGCCCTGGCTGATCTGGGGCTGATCGACGGCAATTTCTTCCTGGTTGGCTTCATACAGACCACCGCCCAGTTCCATCATCCGCTGCTCATCGGCGAAGGTCACAACCTTCAACTGACCCAGCTGACCCTGCTCCGTGGTGACGGCGCCGTTGCCGGCGATATGGATCTGGGTGGCGTCGGCGGGGATGACGATACGCTGGTTGTTGGTATCCAGCACCGGCAAGCCGGAGCGGTCCACGATCTCGCGGTTGGTGTTCAGCTGGAAGGCGCCGCCACGGGTGTAGCGGGTGCCGGTTAGCGTTTCGACAGCGAAATAACCGTCACCGCGCAAGGCGACATCCAGTTCGTTATTGGTCACGGTGATGGGGCCGGCGTCGACATTGCGCTGCAAACCGAAATCCTGAACGAAGCTCATCCGGTCGCCCTGACGGTCGGGACGCTCCAGATATTCCAGGAACAGCATGCGCTGCGACTTGAAGCCGGTGGTGTTCATGTTCGCGATGTTATTCGACACCACGTCCAACTGCCGGCGCAGGGCTTCCTGGCGGGACAGGGTGATGTAGAGTGAATTTTCCATCGCTCGAATTCCTCATGCTGGCCAGGGGCCGTTGCTTGCCAAGATTAAAAGCAAACAGCGTGCCAAGTCAGGGTAAGTGGCGGAAATCCGCCCTTTTCGGTTGCGCCGGGGAAGGGGGCGGCAAATAATGCCGGGATCATGATCCTGCCCGATATCCTGGCCCCCGGCCTTCACCTCGTCTTTTGCGGAACGGCCCCGTCGCGCGTGTCCGCCGCCAAGGGCGCCTACTATGCCAATCCCGGCAACGCGTTCTGGCCCACACTGGTCCGTATCGGTCTGGTGCCGGATGGCTGGCGGGCCGCTGACTTCATCCGTATGAATGAGTTGGGACTTGGCCTGACCGATCTGAACAAGGTGGAGATCGGTAATGATATGGACCTGACGCCGGACGGGTTCGACATTCCGGGTTTCATATCCAAGATGCGCGCCCATCGCCCCGCCGCCATCGCCTTTACCAGTAAGAACGGCGCGCGCCTGTTCCTTGGGTCCAGGGCGGTGATCCCGTGGGGGCGGCAGCCAGAAGATTGGGAAGACATTGCGCTTTTCGTTCTGCCCTCGCCATCGGGGCAGGCACGGGCCAGCTTTGACCTTGGGCCATGGCGGGAGGCGGCGGCTTTTGTGGAAACCCACCGTAGGTCAGGTCGAGCCGGAGGCGAGCCCTGACGGAAACGGCTTTCAATCCATTTACTGTCAGGGCTCGGCTTGCACCTCGACCTGACCTACGGCATGTTAGGTTTGTGGGAAGCAACCGGCATCAGGGACCAAGGACATGCCCGATCAGGACGATATCGATGCCATGTTCGGCGAAATGGCCAGCGGCGGTTCGGTCCGCGCGCTTCCCGAACAACAGGAAATCTCCGCCGTCTATGACACAGAGGTGGAGATGAGCGTCGTGCTGGGCACGTCCAATATCCGCGTGCGCGACCTGCTGAAGCTGGGCCGTGGCGCTATTGTAGAACTGGACCGTAAGATCGACGACCTGTCCGACATCGTTGTCTCTGGCCGCATGGTGGCGCGGGGCGAGGTGACGATTGTCGAAGACAAGATCGCCGTCACCTTCCGCGAATTCGCACGCATCAATAACTGAGGGCAGGGGGCTGTTGGTTGCCCTTGCCAAACGTTCTGCGTCTGTTATGTTCATGATATGTTCCAATCATGAGTGGGCGGATGGCCGTGGATGTTCTGGCTCCCCAGGCATTGAAGGGCAGGGCGGCGGTCAGCAACCAGGGTTCCCGGTTTGACCGGGAACAAAGGGTGCGGGTCGATGATGGCTGGGGCTGTGACGGCGGCCTGCCGGAAAAGGTGCGGACCGTGGTGATGGCCGACACGGCGCGCAGCATCATCAGCCGCAATGACAGCCCCGATGTGCCGTTCGAAAGCTCCGTCAACCCATACCGGGGGTGTGAGCACGGGTGTGTTTACTGCTTTGCCCGGCCCACCCACGCCTATCTGGGCCTGTCGCCGGGGCTGGATTTTGAGACGCAGTTGTTCGCCAAGCGCGATGCGGCCCAATTGCTGGCCAAGGAACTGCGCTCACGCTCTTATGTCTGCAAGCCGCTGGCCCTTGGCGCCAATACCGACCCCTATCAACCGATAGAGCGGGAGGAGGGGATCACGCGGGAGATATTGGCCGTCTGCCGGGACTTCAATCAACCGGTCAGCATCATCACCAAATCAGCCAATGTGCTGCGCGATCTGGATATCCTGGCGCCCATGGCGGTACAGGGGCTGGCGCGGGTGGCCATGTCCATCACCAGCCTGGACCGCGATTTGGCCCGCACCATGGAGCCGCGCGCCAGCACACCGGGCAAGCGGCTGGACGCTATCCGGGCCCTGTCCGGGGCGGGGGTGCCGGTGGCGGTGCTGACCAGTCCCATGATCCCGGCCCTGAACGACCATGAGATGGAAGCCATACTGGAGGCGGCGGCGGAAGCGGGGGCGACGGCGGCCAGCTACATCCTGCTGCGCCTGCCGCTGGAAATTGCCGACCTGTTCGGGGAATGGCTGCGCGAACATTATCCCGACCGGGCCGAACGGGTGCTGTCGCTGGTCCGGCAGACGCGGGAGGGGGCATTATACCGGTCGGACTTTGCGACCCGGATGAAGGGGACGGGCGCCTATGCCGAATTGCTGCGCAGCCGGTTCCGGCTGGCCATCAAACGGCTGGGCCTGGATCGCCGCACCTGGGACATGGATTGCTCCCGCTTCAGGGTGCCGGACGCGCCGGTGAAGCAGCTTTCCCTGTTCTGACCTATGCCCGGCGAAGACGTTCGCGCAGGGCCAGGACACGTTCGCCATAGTCGCGGCCCCGCGCCTCATCCATCCAGGTATGGTAACGGCCAATGGCGCGGGCCGTGTCGCCGGGCAGGCTGTCCAAGGCCTCCCGCAGGATGCCTGCCCCAATGCGCAGATTGATGCCGGGATGCAGCAGGTGGCTGATATCGGCCACTCGATGGCCGTGCCAGCGCACATTCACCTGCATCCAGCCCAGGTCGGCATCCTTCACCTCCTCGGCGGGCAGACGGTGGATCAGGTCCATGGCCGCCTTGAAATCTTCCGGGAAGTAGGACTCGACAGTCGTGCGCACGGCATAGGGCCAGGGACCGGTGCGGCCCTTGCGGTCCTGCCGGCTTTCGACATAGGAAACGGCGTAGAGCAGATAGGGGTCCAGCTTTGCCAGACGACCCGTCTCTTCCCAGATGGTGCCGGCTAGGGTGAAGGCACGGGCAGGTGTTGCGGCCAGACATAAACCACCCGCCGCCAGACCCAGCAGGGCGCGGCGCGACAGGGCAAGGCTGAAGGACATGGTCGTCATGCTCTTTTCTTACGCCGCCCGTTGCGTCCCGTCCAGATACGCTCAGCGTTTACGCCGTGTTGGCTGCGCATGCGCCCAAGCCATCCGCAGGGCAGCCTCCAGTTCCGGTTCGGTCAGGTTGGCAAGTGTCGCCTGGGTCCAGCCCTGCCGTCCCCAGCCATTGGGAATGGCGGCGAAGGCATCGGCGGCCACCACGCATTTCAGTTCCTGCTCCTCCGGCGTGAACTTGAAATTCGCACTTTTGCCATCCGGCCCCAGGGTCACAAAGATACGGGCGACGCGGAAGGCCGCGCGGTCCATATGCGGCTGCTCCTCCACTCCCGGCAGCGCCAGGGCCAGCCGCCGCAGATCATCCCCCGTGGCCATCCGCCATTTCCCCCTGTTTCGTTCACAATTTATAAAGCACTTATTAACCAATGACGCCGATTTCTTGCGCCCCGCCGCCGAAAAGGGTAGCCTTTGCAGCGCAGCATGATGGGCACAGGGGTATTTCAGCGTGGGGCATTCGGCCAGTGCGGCGCATGACGCGCCGCGTTCCTCCTTCGGCGCCCTGTTTCTATCCGCCATTGGCGTGGTGTTCGGCGATATCGGCACCAGCCCGCTTTACGCCATGAAAGAGGCCTTTGCCGGCCCGCACCCGCTGCCGGTGGACCGGATGCATGTGCTGGGTGTGCTGTCGCTGGTCTTCTGGACGGTGATGCTGGTGGTGTCGATCAAGTATGTCGCCATCATCATGCGCGCCGACAATGAAGGCGAGGGCAGTTCGTTTGCCCTGCTGGCCCTGTTGCAGAAGGCCTTGTCCAGCAACCCGAAGATGACGGCACTGGCCGGCACGCTCGGCGTGTTTGCGGCGGCCCTGTTCTATGGCGACAGCGCCATTACGCCGGCCATTTCCGTTCTGTCGGCGGTGGAGGGTTTGCAGGTGGCGGCCCCAAATCTGGCGCCATGGACGGTACCCATCGCCATCGCCATCCTGGTGGCCCTGTTCGCGATCCAATCGAAAGGCTCGGCGGCGTTGGGCGGCGCGTTCGGCGTCGTCATGCTGATCTGGTTCGTGGTGCTGGCCGTGCTGGGCATCAGCAATATCGGCAAGGCACCGGGGGTGTTGGCGTCCCTATCGCCGCATTATGCTGTCGCCTTCCTGGCCCATGATGGCTGGATCGGGTTTCTGGCGTTGGGCTCCGTCGTTCTGTCGGTTACGGGGGCAGAGGCGCTTTATGCCGATATGGGCCATTTCGGGCGCGGGCCGATCCGGCTGGCCTGGTACATGCTGGTCTGGCCAGCCCTGATGCTGAACTATTTCGGGCAAGGCGCGCTGCTGCTGACCAATCCTGAAGCGGCGGCGAACCCGTTCTTCTTCATGGGGCCTGCCTGGTCGGCCATGCCAATGGTGATGCTGGCCACACTGGCAACCATCATCGCCAGCCAAGCCGTGATCTCCGGTGCTTTCTCTGTCACGCGACAGGCGATCCAACTGGGCTATCTGCCGCGCATGAACATTATCCACACGTCCGAGAAGGAGATGGGGCAGATCTATATGCCCTTCATCAACTGGGCGCTGATGCTGGCCGTCGTGGCACTGGTCCTGGGCTTCGGCAGTTCGACCAATCTAGCGTCGGCCTATGGCGTGGCCGTGACCGGCACCATGTTGATCACCACCACCCTGGTGGCGCTGCTGGCTTTCAACCGCTGGGGCTGGAACGGCAAGTTCGCTATCGGGTTCTTCGTGCTGCTGCTGGCCGTGGACATGGCCTATTTCCTGGCGACGGCGACCAAGATCACGCATGGCGGCTGGTTCCCGCTGGCGGCCGGCCTTCTGGCCTTCACGCTTATGACCACCTGGAAGATGGGGCGCAAGCTGCTGCACGCCAAGCTGCGCGACAGTGCCATGCCCCTGCAGGAATTCCTGGGCACCCTGTCGTCGCGCATTTCCCGCGTGCCCGGCACGTCGGTCTTCCTGACGTCTGATCCCGATGGCGTGCCGCTGGCCATGCTACATAACCTGAAACACAATCATGTCCTGCATGAGCGGGTGGTGGTGATGACGGTGAAGGTCGTGGAGCGGCCGCGTGTGCCGATTGGCGAACGCATCGTGTCGGAGAAGCTGCGCGACGATGTGTTCCGCGTCACCATGGTCTGCGGCTTCATGGATGATCCCGATGTGCCCAAGGCCCTGGCCAATGCCAAACGCACGGATCTGGGCTTTGATTATGAGCCGCTACGCTTCTCCTACTTCCTGACCCGCGAAACGGTGGTGCCCTCGGCGGAGCCGGGGATGGCGCCATGGCGCGAAGAGCTGTTCGCCTTCATGATGCGCAGCGCCACCACCACCGCCGACTTCTTCCACCTGCCGCTGAACCGCGTGGTGGAACTGGGTGGGCATGTGGAGATTTAGGCTCCCCGCCGATACCGTGCCGGCGTCGTGCCCGTCCATTGCCGGAAGGCGCGGTTGAAGGCGGCGGGCTCGGCAAAGCCCAGTTGGGCCGTTATATCGGCAATGGAAAGGTCGGGCCGTGCCAACGCCTGACGTGCCAGA
This sequence comes from Niveispirillum sp., assembly GCA_016463045.1. GTDB lineage: Bacteria > Pseudomonadota > Alphaproteobacteria > Azospirillales > Azospirillaceae > Niveispirillum. The sequence goes on along the minus strand of JAEMSB010000029.1, from coordinate 2,353 downwards.
TCCAGGCGCAACCTGTCCTTGATGGCCTGATACGACGTGCCTTCCTGGCGCAGCATGCGCCGCAGCGTGGCGGGCGAACAGCGCAGCAGTGTCGCCGCCTCATCCGCCCCCGGCCAGTCGGTGGGCGGACGGCGGCGCAACAGGTTGGCAACGCGACGACCGAACCCGTCCGGATTGCGGTACTTAACCAGAAAACTTTCTGGCGCTTGGTTCAGAAAGGTCTTCGCCGACCGCCTGTCCTGCGCTACCGGCAGGGATAGGGTTTCAGCGTCGAACCAGAGCTGGCATTGGTCATGTGAGAAGCGCAGCTGCGTGCTGAACAGCACGAAATATTCCGCTCCATGCGCTGGTTCGGGGTAGGGAAAGCAGGCTTCCTCAATCACGATACGCCGCCGCGCCAGCCAACAGGCGATGCCATGCATATAGACGAACAGGGTCTCCACCGCGAAGACGGGCAAATGGTGGCCGGGTCTTGTCGGCGCGATTTCCAGCGCCGCCCGCCGCCCGTCCCGCCGCACGGCCACCCGCAGATCATCAAAGATGGTGTTATAGGCGCGGCAAAGCAGGCCCAATGCCCCACCGACATCACCGCCGCCTTCCAGCGCCAGCAGACAGGACAGGGCGAAGCTGCCCACCTTCATGCGGCGGCTGTCCTGTCCAAAGAACTCATCATCCAGCAACTGCGCCAGGATACGCAGCAGGGTGGCATGGGCCTGGACCGGTACGCGGGCCGATGGCTGATGCAGCAAGGCGGGGTCGATGCCGGCCTTGCGAAGAATGGGCGCCGGCTCCATACCCCGCGCCATCGCCCCGTTCAGGGCGGCGGCTACGAAATGGATGGAAACGCTGCCCTTCTCCACCTTACCAACCCATTCGTTATTGACATAAGTGATCAGGAAATTTGATCGCAACGGTTATGGCTGATCGGAAGCGACAAGTCTACGCTATGCCCAACCAATCAATATCGACGCCAGAGGAATGCCATGACCGACCCCATCGTGATCGTGTCCGCCGCCCGTACCGCCATGGGCGGCATGATGGGCGACCTGTCCGGCCTGACGGCGGCCCAATTGGGCGCTGTCGCCGTCAAGGCCGCCGTGGAACGGGCCGAGATTTCCGGCGACAGCGTGCAGGAACTGCTGATGGGCAATGTGCTGCAGGCGGGCCAAGGTCAGGCACCGGGCCGTCAGGCGGCACTGGGCGCGGGTCTGCCTCTGTCGGTCACCTGTTCCACCATTAACAAGATGTGCGGCAGCGGCATGAAGACCACCATGCTGGCCCATGACCTGATCCTGGCCGGCAGCGCCGATATTGTGGTGGCGGCGGGCATGGAAAGCATGTCGAACGCGCCCTACCTGCTGGACCGCGCGCGCGGCGGCTATCGTTACGGCCATGCCACGATGTATGACCATATGGCGTTGGACGGTCTGGAAGACGCGTATGAGCGTGGTCGCGCCATGGGCACCTATGCCGAGGATACGGCGGCGCATTTCGGCTTCACGCGGGAGGCGCAGGACGCCTACGCCCTGGAAAGCCTGCGCCGCGCCAAGACGGCGGTAGAGGATGGAACCTTCGATGCGGAGGTGGTTCCGGTCACGGTCAAGGGCCGTGGCGGTGAGGTTATCGTGTCGCGCGACGAACAGCCCGGCAAGGGCCGCCCGGACAAGATCCCAACCCTGAAGCCGGCCTTCCGCAAGGATGGCACCGTCACCGCAGCCAATAGCAGTTCCATCAGCGACGGGGCAGCCGCCCTGGTCCTGATGCGTGCCAGCGAGGCGGAAAAGCGGGGCCTGTCGCCCCTGGCCCGCATCGTCGGCCATGCCAGCCACGCCCGTGCACCGGCCTGGTTCACCACGGCCCCCGTGGGTGCCATGCAGACGCTGTTCGCCAAGACCGGCTGGACCGCAAAGCAAGTCGATCTGTTTGAGATCAACGAGGCGTTTGCTGTCGTCGCCATGGCGGCCATGAAGGAACTGAACCTGCCGCATGACAAGGTGAATGTGCATGGCGGTGCCTGCGCCCTGGGCCATCCGATTGGTGCGTCGGGCGCGCGGATCCTGGTGACCCTGCTGAATGCGTTGAAGAAGCATGGGCTGAAGCGCGGCGTCGGCTCGCTGTGCATCGGCGGTGGCGAGGCAACGGCCATGGCGGTCGAGTTGGTGTAACAGCGTCAGCCAGGGCGGGAAACGAACATGATCCTCACCGAAGAACAGACCATGATCCGCGACATGGCGCGGCAGTTCGCGCGCGAACGGTTGGCGCCTGGTGCCGCGGAGCGCGACAGGGAAAGCCGTTTTCCCGCGCAGGAACTGCGGGAGATGGGGGAATTGGGTCTTCTGGGCATGGTGGTGCC
>JAEMSB010000409.1 GCA_016463045.1 Niveispirillum sp. | reverse complement strand
CCCGTGACCGGATCATTCCGCGCGTGCAGGACCTGTTCAAGAGTTTCACCAAGGCCGAGTTGTTGGCCAAGCTGGAGGAGATCGGTTTGCCCTTCGCGCCGATCAACCGGCCGGAGGATCTGTTTGATGATGCACATCTGGCGGCCTCTGGCGGGCTGCTGAACCTGCATCTGCCCGATGACCAGCGCCCGATCCGCCTGCCGGCCCTGCCGGTAGAAATCGACGGTCAACGACCCGCGATCCAGCATGATCTGGCCAAGCCGGGTCAGCATACGGGCGAGGTGCTGGCCGAACTGGGGTACGAACCGGCCCGCATCCAGGACCTGCTGTCGCGCGGTCTCGTCGTTCAGGCGGAGGGGTAAATCATGGCCGGCACCTTCATTGAGATTTCCGAGGTCGGTCCCCGCGACGGGCTGCAAAGCATCAGCCCGATCATGCCGACCGAGGCGAAAAAGGCCTGGATCGCCGCAGAGGCTGCGGCAGGGGTACGGGAGATTGAGGTCGGGTCCTTTGTCCCGGCCAAGATCCTGCCGCAACTGGCCGATACCGCCGAGCTGGTAGCGTTCGCCCGTACCATCCCCGGTCTGACGGTCGCGGTGCTGGTGCCCAACCTGAAGGGGGCGGAGGCCGCGGTCGCCGCCGGCGCGCATAAGATCACCATCCCGCTATCGGTCAGCGAGACGCACAGCCTGCGCAATGTCCGCCGCACCCATGCCCAGATGCTGGACGAAACCGCTGCCATCGCCGCCCTGATCAAGGCGCAGCCAGAGGGCAGCCGGCCCAAGTTTGAAGGCGGCTTGTCCACGGCCTTCGGCTGCACCCTGGAAGGGGTGGTGCCGGAGGCCAGGGTGCTGGAGATCGCCGAGGCATTGATGAAGGCCGGTTGTGATGAGGTCGGTCTGTCGGACACCACCGGCTATGCCAACCCGGCCCAGGTCAAGCGCCTGATCCGTGCGGTACGTGGGGTGGTAGGGTACCACGCCTGCTCCGGTGTACATCTGCACAACACGCGCGGGCTGGGCCTTGCCAACGCCCTGGCGGCACTGGATGAAGGCATCACCACCCTGGATGCATCGCTGGGCGGGATCGGTGGCTGCCCGTTCGCCCCTGGCGCCTCGGGCAATATCGTGACCGAGGATTTGGCCTTCATGCTGGCCGCCATGGGCTATGAAACCGGGGTCGACCTGCAAAAACTGCTGGCCGTCCGGGATATCGTGAAGGCCGCCCTGCCGGACACGGAGATGTACGGCTTCACCCCGGATGCCGGCCTGCCAAAGGGGTTCCAGGGCGCGTGGGGCGTGTGACCGCCCCATGCCTGATCATATACAGTTTGCCGCTTGATCACCCGACCCCGCCGCCGGTTTACGGGCGAAGGCGATCAAAATAGGTGGCGGCTTGATCGGCTGTCAGTTCCTGTTTCAAATCCCAATGTTCCCGGATCAGGCCATCCTGCCAGCGGAAGATATCCATCACCGCCGCCCGTATCCCGGTCCCAACACGGACATCCAGCATCACGATGGACAAGGCCCCCTGATTGATGGTGCTGACGGGATTGATCAGGAACTCCGGACGCGCAAACATCGGTTCCAGCACCTTGATGGCAGCCTCCCGGCCCTGCGCCATGCCGTTGCTATGCTGGATGTAATCGACGGCGACATACCGTTCGAAGGCCGCCCGCACCTGCTTCTGCCGATAGAACAGGGTGCAAAACATGTCGAGTGCCGGCGGGGCCGTGGCCTGCGCACCGCCAGCCGCCACCAGCGGAAGGATACCGGCCAAAGACAGGAACTGCTTTCGGTCCAGCATGGCGTCAGATCCGCCCTTCCTTTAGCAGTTTCACCGCCGTGTCACAGGCCCTTGCCGTCAGTGCCATATAGGTCAGCGATGGGTTCTGACAGGCGGACGATGCCATGGCGGCACCATCAGTCACAAATACGTTTGGCACGTCATGCAACTGGTTCCAGCGGTTGGTGACTGAGGTGCGCGGATCATGGCCCATCATGGCCCCGCCCATCTCGTGGATTGCACTGCCGCCCACGCCCGGACGGTTCAGCGACATGATCACCTTGCCGCCAGCGGCGGTCAGCATGGCGCTGGCTTCCTTCCCGGCGTCGGTCAGGGCCTTGCGCTCATTCTCGCCATGGGTGAAGTCCACCTGCAGCAATGGCGCACCGAACGCGTCCACCTTTGCCGGGTCCAGGCGCAGCCGGTTCGTTTCCCGCGGCAGGCTTTCGGCGAAGGTTACCAGCACCATGCGCCAGGGGCCGACATTGCGCAGGTTCTCCTTGAAGCCGGCGCCGATGCCAGGTTCCCGCTTGCCGCGCGTCCAGGCACTGCGCAGCGCGCCGCCCTGGAAACTATAGCCCCGGACGAAATCCCCCTCTGTCTGGTCACCCAGATTGCGGAAACGGGGGATGATGATGCCCGTCGGCCGATTGCCAAAGGTGGCGCGATCCTGAAAACTGTCGAACAGGGCGATGGCCCCCACCGTGCTGGCATGGTCCATGATATGGGTGCCCAGCCGGCCGCTGCTATTGCCCAACCCGTTGGCAAACGCGGCAGAGCGGGAGCGCAGCAAGATATGATTGGTGTTGAATGCCCCGGCATTCATGAAAATAATGCGTGCGGTATAGCGGCGGCGCTCCCCCGTCTTCACATTCAATACCGACACGCCGTTGGCACGCTTGGTCTTGGCGTCATAATCGACGGTCTCCACGACCGTGTCGGTGATCAGGGTCAGGTTGCCCGTGGCCTGCGCCGCTGGCAGGGTGGAACTCTGCGTGCTGAAATAGGCGCCGTAGGAACAGCCGCGCTGACAGATCATCCGGTTCTGGCAGGCGCTGCGGCCTTCCTTTTCCTGCGTCAGATTGGCGGTGCGCCCGATGGTCAGGCGGCGGTCGGGCCATTTCGCCTCAATCGCGGCCTTGGCATGCTTTTCCAGCACGTTCAGCGCCATCGGCGGCTGATAGATGCCATCGGGCAGGGAGGATAGGCCTTCATTCTGCCCCGACACGCCGATGAACCGTTCGACATGATCGTACCAGGGCTTCAGATCGGCGTAACGGATGGGCCAGTCGACGCCATGCCCGTCCTGCTTGTTGGCCCCGAAATCATGGTCGCTCATCCGGTAGGACTGGCGCCCCCAGGTCAGTGAGCGTCCCCCCAGCTGATAGCTGCGCCACCAGTTGAATTCCGTACCCTCGGCCACGGAATAGGGGTTTTCACGGTCATTGACGAAATGGTTCTGGGTATATTCGGTGAAATGCCGGTTTTTGGATTGAACGGCAAAGTCGGACGCATAAAGCTGCGGATCACCTACACCCCGAAACGGCATCTCCCACGGGGATTTCATTTCGGTGACATAGTCGGTGCCATGTTCGATATGGCGGCCCCGTTCGACCATCAGGACCTTCAGGCCCTTTTCGGTCAGTTCCTTTGCCGCCCAGCCGCCGGTGATGCCGGAGCCGACGACGATGGCGTCGAAATCTTTGCTCATCCGAATTCCACCGCTGTCCAGTCGTTTGACCAGGCCCGATCCTTGGGGCCGACGGGGATGTCCGGGTCGAAGCGGCCCGGCACCAATTCAAAACGCAGTTCCTGGCTGGCGCCGATCTCCGACGTGTAATAGCCAGTGACGATCAGACCCTTCAGCGTGCGCCAGGGCGATTTCTCGTTGCCGCGCGTATAGGCCTGGGAATCCAGATCGGTCAGCACCCGGACCTGCATGTCCGGGGGGGCTGACAGGAACGCCCGGCCCGCCTTGAGATCCAGTTCAAAGGACAGCCAATCCAGGATACCGGCATCCGCCGGGGCCTTGCCGCCGGTGAAAAGTGCCGCCGCGAACGGCGCATTTGATCCCGATATTCCGTGCCCGATGGCCAGGGCCAGAAAGGCGGGAACGCCGGCCTTCACCGCACCCGGCGTGTCCGTATCGGGAATGACCAGATCACAGACACGGACGATCAGGGTACGGTGGCGGTCGGGCAGGGGGGCGCCTTCTGCCACCTGTGCCCACACATCCGCCGGGTTCAGGGCCAGTGCCATGCCCGACAACAGTAGGCCACGGCGGCCAACGCCGGCGCGCGATATCTCTTCCTGCATCAAAACTCTCCTTCTCCGCCGAAGGTCAGAACAGGCCCAGTTTCCCGCCGCTGGCCACGAAGGCACTGTAGGCCTGACGCTTGGCCGCGGACAAAGGTTCGATCACCGTGGTCCTGTCGCCAAGGCCCATTACGCGGCCATTCGCCAGGGCCGGCCATCCAGGCAGTCCGGCACCGTTCGGGTTGCCGTTCTTCACGAAATTGGCCCAGTACTGGCCCAGCGTCGCGGCGATGTCATGGTCCGCCCTGGTGAAGGGGCGGGTGGATTTGTCCAGCGTGGCGAAAACATAGGGTAGTTCGGCGGAATGGAACGTGCCGAACCGGGCCGGATCGCTGCCGGGCTGCGGGTGCTGGAACAGATAGGCATAGACGGGGGCCGCACCGGGCTGCCGCGTCTGCGCCCAGATCAGCATGGAGGCGGTGGCCTGTTCGCGCAGCAGGGCCTTGGCCGCCTCACCC
>JAEMSB010000028.1:15621-17164 GCA_016463045.1 Niveispirillum sp. | reverse complement strand
GTAGAAACCCTGGACGCGCGCCGGGTCCCGCGCGAAGGCCTGCGGCGTGGCCACATCCTCCAGCCGCTCCTTCTCCCACAGCCCGTCGCCGTCGCGAAAGGTCAGCAGCCCCGATTCCCGGCTGATACCGGCACCGGTCAGGATGAACAGGCCGGCATCGGGCCGCAGCCCCTGCAACAGGCGTTTCAGATGGGGATCGATCATCGGGAAAATCAGGAAGGAAGGCAAAGATAGCGCTGTCAGGGTGGCACGGACATGGGCGTGGGACAAGCCCTCGGACAGATGTTAAGACAGGAACCCCTGTCATCATCCGGGTAACCCAGATGCGTTCCGTGCTTTTCGTCTGTACCGGCAATATCTGTCGCTCCCCCACGGCGGACGGGGTGTTTCGAAAGCTGGTGGCCGATGCGTGCCTGAATGTGCTGGTCGATAGTGCGGGCACCCATGGCTATCACATCGGCGATCCACCCGATCCGCGCAGCATCCGGGCCGCGCGGACACGCGGCTATGACCTATCTCCCTTGCGGGCGCGAAAGCTGGTGGCGGCGGATTTCACGCGATTCGATCTGATCTTGGCCATGGATCGCGGCCATCTGGACATCATGCACCGCATGGCGCCCGCTGGCTCCACCGCCGAACTGTCATTGTTTGCCGATCACGCGCCGGCCCCCTGGACCGGGCGCGACGTGCCCGATCCCTATTACGGCGGTTCAGCGGGGTTTGTGGAGGTGCTGGACATGGTGGAGGCAGGCGCCAAGGCCCTGCTGGCCCGCGTCAGCCGCTGAACTTTCCCTTGCGCAAGCTTTCCAGCGCATCGGGGAAGCGTCGCGAAAGGGGTGCCTTGCTGCCATCCGACAGGGTGATCGCGTAATCGCCTGATCCTTCCGGTTCCAGCCCCCGCACATGCGCGCGGTTGACCAGCCAGGACCGGTGCGTCCGCAGCAAGCCATGGGTGGACAGTTCCTGGGTCAGCTGCGTCAGGGTGGCCCGCATCAGGGGCTGGCGCCCATCGGCCAACAGGAATTCCGCATAATTCCCTGCCGACCGCACGGCCAGGATATCGGCCACGGCAACGCGCAGCAGCCGGGCACCGTCGCGGATATCGAACTGTGCGGCGGATGGCGGCGCGCTGATCGGCATCGGCGTTTCGGGTGCCTGGATGGGCGATTGCGCCTTATGGCCGCGCCCATGTCCGAACAGCAGGAAAATGCCGCAGACCACCACATAGGTCATCACATCCTTGCGGCCTTCATAGACCAGGACGGAAGCCGTCAGATTGAACCGGTAATCCAGATCGAAAAGGGTGCCCGCCCCATTGCGCAGCAGCGCCATGCCCGCACTGTGCAACAGGCTGAACAGCAGGGCCGCCGGCAGATGCAGCAGCAAGGCCCGTCCCCAGGGTGGGGTCAGCGGCGCGCGGCCCAGTGTCCAGGCCGGTATCCAGCACAGGCACAGGATGGAAACGGCACTGCTGAATTCCGTCAGGATGGGCAGCCAGAAGGGCCAGCCATCGCGGTCGTCCCAGGCTGACATGGTATTGACC
>JAEMSB010000028.1:14842-15611 GCA_016463045.1 Niveispirillum sp. | reverse complement strand
AACCGGGGCTTTCGCCGTTCGTCCCGCCGCTCGTCACAGCCATCATGCCGTCCGTCACACCCGTGTCAGGGCCGGTTCCGCCCGTCCCCGCCGCCTTGCCGGCTTGGGCACGCCAGGGCCAGAAGCGGGGGCCGGCACCCGTTTCCCGCTTTTCGGATGATGAAGATGACGATGACAAACCCTGCCCCATCCGTCCCGCCTGCCCCTGGCCAGCGCCTGCCATTCCTGGACTGGGTCCGGGTCGGCGCCTTTGCTCTATTGATCCTTTACCATGTCGGCATGTTCTATGTGACCTGGGATTGGCATGTGAAGAGCCAGCATGTGGGGCCAGCGCTGGAGCCGCTGATGCTGCTGTCCAATCCCTGGCGCCTGTCGCTGCTTTTCCTGATCTCCGGCGTCGCCACCCGCTTCATGGCTGACCGCATGGGGCCGGGCGAACTGGCCCGGTCCCGCCTGCCGCGCCTGGGCATTCCGCTGCTGTTCGTGATGGCGGTGCTGGTGGTGCCGCAGCCCTATTACGAGGTGGTGGAGAAGATCCAGTATGATGGCGGGTTCCTGGCCTTTTATGGCCGCTACCTGTCCTTCTATCAGGGCTTCTGCCGGGGCGATGACTGCCTGACCCTGCCCACCTGGAACCATATGTGGTTCGTGGCCTATCTGCTGCTTTATACGGGCCTGCTGTCGCTGATCCTGGTGGCGGGCGGCGGGCGCTTCCTGATCCGGTTGGGGGAAGGGGCGTGGACGCGGCGGCCCTGGATGCTGCTTCTGC
>JAEMSB010000028.1:0-14832 GCA_016463045.1 Niveispirillum sp. | reverse complement strand
TGGTCGGGTTGCGCCTCAGCCTTTATGACCGGTTTCCCGTCACTCACAACCTGACCTGGGACTGGTACAATCATGCCGTCAGTTTCGGCATGTTCCTGCTGGGTTATGCCATCGCCCGCAATGGTGACCTGTTCGACCGGCTGGCGCGGATGCGCTGGGGGGCGCTGGGCGTGGCGCTGCTGGCCTGGGGTGCTTATGTCTATTGCTGGTCGCTCTGGACCTTTCATGAGAATGACATGCCCTTCAGCCGCGATGTCCTGCGCCTGATCGCCCGCACATCCTATGGCGTGGAACAATGGGCCATGATCCTGGCGGTCCTGGGCTTTGCCCGCCGGCATTTCAACCGCTCCACGCCACTGCTGCGCTATCTCAGCGTCGGGGTGTTCCCCTTCTACATCATCCACCAGACCCTGATCGTGGTGGTCGGCCATCATCTGACGCCCTTGAACCTGCCCGTGGCGGTCGAGTCCCTGTTGCTGATCGCGGCCACGGTGGCCGGATGCTTCGCCACGTACGAGTTGGCGCGGCGGGTAAAGCTGCTGGGGCCTTTGTTGGGGGTCAGATAAGGCTTTCTTTACCCCTGTGGGTGCATTCTGTCCCCCGCCGGCGAACAGCCGGCCTTGGGGTGCGGAGTGTGATGTGAGTGGCGTTGCCAATGTCCAGGACATGACGGGGATTGCCGCGGATGCCATTGTCGATGGCCGGTTGCGCGCCCTTGTCGAATACTGGGCCCGTGTGCGCGGGGCCGGACGGGCGGCACCCGCCCGCAATGACCTGAACCCCGCCGACATGCAGCCTTTGCTGCCCTGGGTCATGCTGCTGGACGTTATGACCGGGGACTACCGTTACCGTCTGGTGGGTACCGGCCTGGATGGCCTGTTCGGGCGTGCCTTGACGGGCAGCACCCTGCGCCAATCCTGGCCCGCCCATCTGGGTGACCATTGGCGGCACTGGATGGACCGGGCCAGCCAGGAGGCCTGTCCTGTGGCCAGTTCCGCCCTGGTCAATACGCGGCGCGGGCGGCTGCGGCTGGATGCCGTCATCCTGCCGCTGTCCAATCATCAGCCGGGCCGCATCGACATGCTGCTCTGCGGGCTGATGGGCGCTTCTGTCCGCCACCGCGCCTCCCCCCTGCTGCGTCCTGCCGATGAGGTGGTGGAGGATCAACTGGTCTCGTTCGAGGCGGCCCCACTGACGGTTTGAGGCAGCAGCGGCAGGGTGCTAGGGTGGCGGCCCCTTCCGGCAGACCTATGACCCACGTGACCGACAGCAGCACCCGCCCCGACAGCACCGCCAGCGCCTCCGTCTCCCCCATGATGGCGCAATATCTGGAGATCAAGCGGCAGCATCCAGGCTCGCTGCTGTTCTACCGCATGGGCGATTTCTATGAGCTGTTCTTTGACGACGCGGTGCAGGCGGCGGCCGCGCTCGACATCACCCTGACCAAGCGTGGACAGCATCAGGGGGAAGACATCCCCATGTGCGGCGTGCCTGTGCATTCCCATGAACAATACCTGTCCCGCCTGATCCGCGCCGGCTTCCGCGTTGCCATCTGTGAACAGACCGAAGACCCGGCAGAGGCCAAGAAGCGCGGCAGTAAATCGGTGGTCCGCCGCGATGTGGTGCGCGTGGTCACCCCCGGCACCATCACCGAGGATGGCTTGCTGGATGCGCGCTCCAACAATTATCTGGCGGCACTGGCAGAGGCAGGGGGCGAGGGGGCGCTTGCCTGGCTCGACCTGTCCACGGGCGAGTTGACCCTGTCGCCGGTGGAACGTGCCAATCTGCCTTCGCTGCTGGCCCGCCTGTCGCCCGGCGAATTGCTGCTGCCGGAACGGTTGAGCCAGGTGGAGGAGCTGTCACCGCTCTGGGATGAATGGCGCGCGCGTCTGACCATTCAGCCCAATGCGCGATTCGACAGCGAGAATGGGCGCAAGCGCCTACTGGCGCTCTATAATGTCGGCACCCTGGATGCGTTCGGTGCCTTTGGCCGGGCGGAGGTGGCGGCTGCGGGCGCCCTGGTTGATTACGTGGAACTGACGCAGAAGGGTCGTCTGCCACGCTTTGACGTGCCGCGCCGTCTGGCGGCCGGCCAGGTGATGGAGATCGACCCCGCCACCCGCCGCAACCTGGAACTGACCCGCACCCTGACCGGTGAACGGCGCGGCAGCCTGCTGGCCGCCATCGACCGCACCGTTACGGGGGCTGGTGCCCGGCTGCTGGCCGGACGGCTGTCGGCCCCCCTGACCGATCCGGCGCGCATTGAGCGGCGGCTGGACATGGTGGCCTATCTGGCCGGTGAAACGCCCTTGCGCGTTGATATCCGTGAGGAATTGCGTCGCACGCCCGATGTCGAACGCGCCCTGACCCGCCTGACGCTGGACCGAGGCAGCCCGCGCGATCTGGCTGCCGTGCGCGATGCGCTGGAACGGGCCGTGTCCCTGCGCGGGCGCTTGGCTTATGGCAATGGCGGCATCGGCACGCCCCTGCCGCCGGGCATGGCCCGCATCGTCGATGGTCTGGCGGGTGGGCAGGGGGCCGATCATGAGGCGCTGATTGCGCTTCTGTCGCGCGCCCTGGGCCCCGATCTGCCTATGCTGGCCCGCGATGGCGGCTTTGTGGCGGCGGGATATTCCGGTCCGCTGGATGAATTGCGGGCGCTGCGCGATGACAGCCGCCGACATATCGCCAATCTTCAGGCGCAATATGTGGACGCCACCGGCATCGCGTCCCTGAAGATCCGGCATAACAATGTGCTGGGCTATTATATCGAGGTCACGGCGGTTCATGCCGACAAGCTGATGTCGGAAAAGCACCGAGCTGATTTCATTCACCGCCAGACCATGGCGGGGGCTGTGCGCTTCACCACCGTCGCCCTGTCGGAACTGGAACGCAAGGTGGCCGAAGCGGGCGACCGGTCCCTGGCGCTGGAGCTGGAGATTTTTGGGCAGCTAGTGAAGGCTGTCATCGATCTGGCCGACCCGATCGCCACCACGGCCCGTGCGCTGGCGACCCTGGATGTCACCGCGTCCTTGGCCGATCTGGCCGTGGATGGCGGCTGGTGCCGGCCCGAAATGGCCAATGACCTGTCCTTTGACGTGCGCGGCGGGCGGCATCCCGTGGTCGAACTGGCGCTGACGGAAAATGGCGGGGGGCCATTCGTGGCCAATGATTGCGACCTGTCGCCGGGACAGCGCCTGTGGCTGCTGACCGGTCCCAACATGGCCGGTAAATCCACCTTCCTGCGCCAGAATGCCCTGATCGCGGTGCTGGCGCAGATGGGGTCCTATGTGCCGGCCCGCACGGCCCGCATTGGCACCGTGGACAAGCTGTTCAGCCGTGTGGGTGCCGCCGATGATCTGGCCCGCGGACGCTCCACCTTCATGGTGGAAATGGTGGAAACCGCCACCATCCTGAACCAGGCCACCCGCCATTCGCTGGTCATCCTGGATGAGATCGGGCGCGGCACCGCCACCTTTGACGGTCTGTCCATCGCCTGGGCTTGCGTTGAACATCTGCATGAGGCGGCGCGCTGTCGCGGCCTGTTTGCCACGCATTATCATGAACTGACGGCCCTGTCGGCCAAACTACCCGACCTGTCCTGTCACACGATGCGGATCAAGGAATGGCGTGGCGACGTTATCTTCCTGCATGAGGTGGCTGCCGGTGCCGCTGACCGGTCCTATGGCATCCATGTCGCGCGTCTGGCCGGGCTGCCGCCGCAGGTCATTTCGCGTGCGGAACAGGTCTTGCAAATCCTGGAGAACGGTGATCAGGCCAGTGCTGCAAGCCGGCTGGCCGATGATCTGCCCCTGTTCGCCGCCATGGCCGCGAAACCCGCCCCGCGTCAGGTCGTTTCGGAGCCGGAACCGTCTGTGGTGGAGACGGAATTGCGCACCATCAACCCGGATGAGCTGACGCCCCGTCAGGCGTTGGATGCGCTGTACCGGCTGCGGGGTCTGCTGGGCTGATCAACCGGTCAGCAGGCTGGTGATCAGCACATCCTCGACCACGGGCTGGCCGATAATGTCATTGGCCAGATTGCGGACATGGCGCTTCACATCGGCCAGTTCGTTGGGCCCGGAATTGCGCGTCAGGCTGCCATCGACCGGCAGTTCCTCTGTCAGCTTGCCGACGATGCGCGGCATATAGGCGGTGACCAATGCCGATTCCGCCGGCAATTGTTCCGTCCTGCGCACCACCAGCTGCATGACGAGCCGGATGAAGGCATAGCGCTCCTTACCCGGCAGCAACAGGGGCGGGACATTGATGAAGCGCAGTTTGGGATCATCGGCTGGGCTGCCTTCCGCCAAGGCCTGTCCCGGCAAGGCCATGCCGGTCAGTACCGCCATGCCAAGCCCCAGGATCTGGCGCCTGTCCGCCATCCGCACCTTCATAAGAACGCCCCTTGTGATGCCCCGTCACAGAAAGCAGTAAGCGGTAAACGACCTTGTCCCGCAAGCCCGCCCGTATGTCCTTCCGGTGAGTATGCAGCCATCGCATGCCTGTCGCGGCGATTATCAAACCACTCAGTCCATTAATCCGGATTGACCGCCAGTCGGACAAGGCGCATTTTGCGTTTCAATACTGGACTGTCCAGTTCCGTAAATATTCAGACCAGGAATAGACCCATGAACAGGAAGATGGCCTTGGCCTTGGCGTTGGCCGTGCCGCTGCTGGTTGCCGGTACCTATGGCGGCTGGCATTGGTGGTCCGTGGCGCGGTTCCAGGAGGCGACCGACAACGCCTATGTGGAGGCTGACATCACCATGATCAGCCCGCGTGTCGAAGGCTATGTCGGCGCGGTGGAGGTGGTGGAAAACCAGATGGTGCAGGCGGGCGATGTGCTGCTGCGCCTGGATGACCGCGACCTGGCGGCCAAGGCTGATCAGGCCCGCGCCCGCCGCGATGCCGCCGCCGCTGCCATCGCCAATATCGACAGCCGCCTGACCCTGTCCGGCGCCCTGATCCGTCAGGCCGATGCCGGTGTCGCCGCCGCCCAGGCCGAGCAGCGTCGGGCCGGCGCCGATGCCCAGCGCTATACCGCGCTTGCCACCCGAGAATTCGCCAGCCAGCAGAAACTGGCCACCACCCAGGCCGACGCACAGAAGGCCGGCGCCGCCCTGACCAAGGCGCAGGCGGCCCTGACCGCCGAACGTGATCAGCTGTCGGTTCTGTCCACCGAACGGGCCAAGGCCGAAGCAGCGCTGGAGGAGGCGAATGCCGCCCTGGTGCTGGCGGAGAATGACCTGGAGAAAAGCGTGATCCGCGCGCCCATCGCCGGTGTGATCGGCAGTTCCGGGGCACGGGTGGGACAGTTCGTGAAGGCCGGGACACAGCTGATGGCCCTGGTCCCCGTCCAGGACGCCTATATCACCGCCAATTTCAAGGAAACCCAGATCGGTCGCCTGCGTGTGGGTCAGCCTGTGGAACTGTCGATCGATGCCTATCCGGGCATGAAGGTTGAGGGTCGGATTGACAGCCTGTCGCCTGCATCGGGCGCGCAGTTCAGCCTGCTGCCCCCGGAAAACGCCACCGGCAACTTCACCAAGATCGTGCAGCGCGTGCCCGTGCGCGTGGCCCTGCCCAAGGATGGGCCGCTGGCCGGCCGTCTGCGCCCCGGCCTGTCGGTGGAGGTCAGTGTGGATACCCGTCATGACGGGCGTGACCTGATCGGCATCGCCAAGGCCGACACGGCCATTCCCCAGCAGGTCGCGGTGCGGCCATGAGCAGCACCGCCGCCACGCTGGACAGTATCCCGGCTGTAGAGCCGCCGCCCATCACGGCGGGCATATCGAAGCGGACCCTGGTCGGTTTCGTCGCCATGGTGTTCGGCATGTTCATGGCCATCCTGGATATCCAGATCGTGGCCAGCAGCCTGCGCCAGATCCAGGCCGGCGTGGCGGCCAGCGCCGATGAGATTGTCTGGGTCCAGACCAGCTATCTGATCGCCGAAGTCGTGATGATCCCGCTGTCGGGTTACCTGACGCGGCTTTTGTCCACCCGTGTGCTGTTCACGGTGGCGGCGCTGGGCTTCACCATCACCAGCATGCTGTGTGCCCAATCCTCCTCGCTGGAGGAACTGGTGCTGTGGCGTACCTTGCAGGGCTTTATCGGTGGCGGGATGATCCCCACCGTGTTCGCCACCAGCTTCACCGCCTTTCCCCCGGCCCGCCGCGCGCCCGTGACGGTCGTCATCGGTCTGGTGGCCACGCTGGGCCCCACGGTCGGGCCGACGCTGGGCGGCTTCCTGACGGAGCAGTTTTCCTGGCACTGGCTGTTCATGATCAATCTGGTGCCGGGCCTGGCCGTGGCGGCCATCGTCTGGACCTGCATCGATATCGACAAGCCGAACTTTTCCCTGCTGAAAGGCATCGACCTGCCCGGCATCGCCCTGATGGCCCTGTTCCTGGCCAGCCTGGATTACGTGATCGAGGAAGGCGCGCGGGAGCAGTGGTTTCAGGATCAAACGATCCGCGACTTTGCCCTGCTGTCCCTGATTGCCGGGATCGGCTTCTTCTGGCGGGTCCTAACCTATGAAAAGGCCATTGTCGACCTGAGCGCCCTGCGCAATGTGAATTTCGCCATGGGTTCTATCTATGGCTTCGTCATCGGCATCGGGCTTTATGGCTCGGTCTATATGCTGCCGCTTTATCTGGGGCAGGTGCGCGGCCTGAATGCACAGCAGATCGGGTCGACCATGGTGGTGACAGGCATCTGTCAGTTCTTGTCCTCCCCCATCGCCGGCATGCTGTCTTCCAAGATGGATGTGCGCAAGGTGCTGGCCATCGGCTTCACCCTGCTGGCCACCAGCTTTTACATCTCCGTCCCCGTCACCGCCGACTGGCAGTTCGACCAGCTGCTGGTGCCGCAGATGATCCGGGGTGTGGGCCTGATGTTCTGCATCATCCCCATCACTTCGCTGGCCATGGGCACCCTGCCGGCGCATCAGGTGCCCAATGCCTCCGGCCTGTTCAACCTGATGCGCAATCTGGGCGGCGCCTTTGGCCTAGCCGAGATCAACACCCTGATCACGGAGCGTATGGCCCAACATGGCCGCGTGCTTTATGACTGGATCGACCCGACCCGGCCTGAGGTGCAAAACTTCCTGTCCGGTGTCGGGGCGCGGGTGGCGGATGCCACGGGGGCCGACCCGGCCACCGCCGGTCTGCCGGTGCTGGCCGCGACCATCCAGAAACAGGTGACGGTGATGACCTTCTCCGACCTGTTCCTGGCCATGGGCGTGGTCTTCACCCTGGCGCTGCTGACCCTGCCCTTCGTGAAGCGGCCCGTGATGCGGGGCGCTGCCGATCTGGGCGGGCATTGAGGGATGGAGTGTGTCATGACCGTGAGCATGGTGGCCGACGAGGTACGCGAGGGGCGCCGGGGGGCCGGACGGCCCCTGGACATGACCAAGCGCGACGCCATCCTGGACGCCGCCGAGGATGTCTTTGCCCGCGAAGGTTATGGCGCCAGCATGGACCGCGTGGCCGAGGTGGCGGGCGTATCCAAGCAGACCATCTACAAGCATTTCTCCGCCAAGGACCGGCTGTTCGATGCCATGGTGGTGCGCCGGTCGGAACGCATGACCGAACCCGTCACCATGGGCGATCCCGCCGCCCCGCCCGCCGAGGTGCTGACCAATCTGGGTCTGCGCTTTCTGGAACTGATGGTGGAAGGGCAGCTGAACTGTCTGCTGCGCACCATGCTGTCGGCGGGGGCGCAGAGCGAGATGTCTGGTCATTTCTATCAAACCGGTCCCGCCGTCTCCCTCTCCCGTCTGGCTTCCTATCTGAAGCGTCAGCATGATGAGGGACGGTTATCCATCCCCGATCCGATTCTGGCGGCGGAACAGTTTTTCGGCCTGCTGAACGGCCATGTGCAGCTGCGCGGCCTGCTGGGTGTCCTGCCCGCGATGGGTGATGCGGAGCGGCAGGCACGGGTGGACGCGGCGGTTCGGGTCTTCATGGCCGCCTATGGGCGCTGAAATAAGCGGCTGAAAACAGCAAGGGGCGGCCCCGTCGGGACCGCCCCTTGTTCTTTATCGCCACCCGTTCCCGGTTCAGGCCGTGCGGCGCAGGGTCGGGCTTTTATGGGGCTGGATCAGGTCGGACAGCTGTGCCGCCAGTTCCCGGCCCCGGTCGGTCAGGGTGATGATCTTGCGCCGGCGCTCACGCGGGTCTTCCTCTGCCTGTACCAGATCGTGACCGGCCTTGCCGAAGCTGTGCCACTTCGACAAGGCGGCCACGTTGCGGGAGGCAGAGGATTGCGCGATGCCCAGACGCTCCGACAGGTCACGGATCGACAGCCCTTCATTCTGCGCGATGGTCAGGAATGACAGCGCATATTGAATGGGCAGGTCGGGATC
The DNA here is from genome assembly GCA_016463045.1 of Niveispirillum sp. Lineage (GTDB taxonomy): Bacteria > Pseudomonadota > Alphaproteobacteria > Azospirillales > Azospirillaceae > Niveispirillum. Next base: position 6,464 of record JAEMSB010000028.1, on the reverse strand, counting down.
CAGCGTACGGAGCGCTTCCAGAACGCGGACCAGCGGGTCCAGCGTTTCAGGATGCCATGCGGCGGTCCCTGGATTGGTAGGCATCGTGGTGACGGCCATCGTTTGTGGGTCCCCTGGCCACCGGGCGCCAACGGCCCGGCGTATAAATCACATGGAGGCGGCCAAGCCAGATCAGGGTTTCGCCATTCTCGCGCCGAACTTCATAGCCGCGCGTGCGTGGGGCGTCCCGATGGGGCCGCGCGGTCAGTTCAAAGAATAATTTCGGGCCGTTGCCCAACGACATGAAGAAGCTCATCACTGCCCTCGATTGTTCGGAAGATCGTTTGTTGGTTGAGGGGGATTTGTCGTGCAGAGGTCATGCAGCCGGTACCGCGCAGGCCGTGCCCACGCTGGGTACCGGTACGATTAAACAGATTATCCATAGAAAATTCTCCTCTTGGCTGGGGGGTGGCGGGATGGGTTCAGAAGGATTTATCGCCGAAGGACGGGAAGGTTGCAAGGAACAATCTGTCCCTGTATTCCGTCAGTTCCGAGATCGGATGAATGTGGAACGAAAAAGGCCGCCGGGCAGAGCGGGCACCAACCTCCAGCGCGTGGCGGGTATCGGCATCCAGATCGCGCAGGATCACATCCGGCAGGTCCGGATAGGGGCGGGGGATCGGGGTCAGAAGCCGGGCAAGCCGCGCCGGCAGGGTCAATATGAACATCACGGGGTCATCTCCGGTTCGGGTGGGCTTAAATCATCCGATATCGGATATGATCCGTCAACATGCATAACCCTCAGATCAGATCACCCATATCCAGCGTGCCGGTAAAGCCCGTGATGTTGACGATGAAATCGTCGGTGCTGAAGACCGAGCCGGCTGTGGCGCCGGTGACGATCAGGTAGGTCTGCTCGCCATAGCTGAACAGGCCCGCCGTCAAGGTGGTCTTGGCCAGGGTACCGGTGGAGAACAGGGTGAAGATGGCGGCAGCCAGGCTGGTGCCGGTCAGCGCCGTGGTGCCCTCCAGCACGGTTTTCACGGTGAAGGGAAGGTCCATCCGGTCCTGCCAGTCGCCGCCCGTGGTGCCCAGGTCAAGATCGGTAATCCGGTCGATGATGGCGGCGGTCAGGGTGCCGCTGCCACGGCTTTCAATGACGGAGGCATATTGGAACAAATCCTTGTCGGCCCCGCCCGTCAGCATATCGACACCACTGCTGCCCACCAGCGTATCGACGCCCGCCCCGCCGACCAGCGTATCATTGCCGTTGCCGCCATTCAGCCGGTCCGCGCTATCACCGCCGGTGATGATATTGTTGAGCGCATTGCCGGTGCCGGTGAAGCCCGCGCTGCCGGTATAGGTCAGGTTCTCAACCTCGGCCCCAAGGGCATAGCGCACAATTCCGGTCATCACGGTATCGGTGCCGCCGCCCGTCGCTTCCGTCACCACATCGCCGGTGGCATCGATGATATAGACATCGTTGCCGGCCCCGCCGATCAGCGTGTCATTGCCGGTGCCGCCATCCAGCGTGTCCGCCCCGGCCCCGCCCGTGATCTTGTTGGCCAGTGTGTTGCCGAGCGCGGTGAAGGCGGCACTGCCCTTATAGGTCAGGTTCTCGACATAGGTGCCCAGGCGATAGGTGGCAAGCGTGGTCTGCACCTCGTCCGTGCCGCCCAGGTTCAGTTCGGTGACCTGATCGCCTTCATCATCGACCACATAGATATCGTTGCCGGTCCCGCCGGCCATCACATCGGCACCGGTGCCACCGTTCAGCAGATCGTTGCCCGTGCCGCCCGACAACGTGTCGTTGCCGGCCCCGCCCAGCAGCGTGTCATTGCCATTATAGCCCCAGATGATGTTATCCAGCGCGTTGCCGGTAGCGGCCTGGCTGGCCACGCCGGTGATCACCAGATTCTCGACATTGTCGGGCAGGGTATAGCTGACCTGGGCATAGACCGTGTCGGTGCCTTCCCCGGCATTCTCTGCGACCTTGTCGGTGGTGGCATCCACCTCATAATGGTCGTTGCCGATGCCGCCCTGCATCTCGTCAACGCCCAGCCCGCCGCGCAGCAGGTCGGAACCGCCGGCCCCCACCAGCACATCATTGCCGGCCCCGCCGATCAGCAGATCAGCGAAGGCACCGCCGGTGATGGCATCACTGCCATTGCCGCCATCGACGGAGGCGGAGCCATTGGCGCCGATGGTCAACCGGTCGGCGGCTGCCGTACCCTTGCCGGCCTCGAACTCCGCCCGCAGACGATAGATCACCACCTCGTTCGGGGCCATGGCAGCCAGGGCGGTGGTGGTCAGCGTGCTCTCTGCCGTGATGTTGCCGCGTCCGCGATTATCGATCAGCGTCAGGCCGCCATCCACTGTGCCCATCACAATGAAGGTATGATCGGTTTCGCCCGCGCTGGCGCTGGGCGTCCAGTTCAGGCGCACAATGTCGCCGGCGCGCAGGCTGCTGGTCCAATCGTCCGGCGGGGTGCCCACAAAGGCGCCGGCCAGCAGCCAATTATCGTTCTGGGCGCGGGCATTGATCAATTCATAGCGCATAGCGGCCAGCACGCTGCCCCGTGTTTCGCCGTCGGCCACGAAGAAGGAATTGTTGGCCCCCTCGGCGATGGTCGCAACCTCGCGCACGAATTCCATATCGGCAGCGGCACCCACGGCCAGCCCCAGATTTGACCGGGCAATGGCCACGATCTCGGCGGCGCTCAGCTTGCCGGCCTGCGCGCTGGTCTTGACCATTTTTGTCTGCCAGTCGGCCATCACATCCTCAAAGCTGCCCCCCGAGTTCGCCGGGGCCGGTCGCACAGGTGTCGGATTATAGCAGCACTAGATAAAATGCGAACGATTGCCCCTTCAATTAAAAAGCCCCCGTCCGGTTGCCCGGACGGGGGTACAGGCTGGTACTGCCCGATGAAGCTGTGGGGAGCGGTCGAAGGCCGCTCCTGGGTCTTGAGGAACTCAAAAACCGCTTACTTGGCGGCGATGGTCACGGTGACGGTATCGGCATAGTCGCCGGCGATGTACTGGTCGGAGGCGGCGATGGTGACCTTCAGGTCGGACTTCTTGCCGAACTGGGCGGTGGCGCGGTCGATGACCATCTGGCTGGTCAGCGCACCACCCTGGCCGTCATAATTGACGGAGTAATCGATGGTGAAGTTACCCGACTTCAGCTTGCCGGCATTGGCCGAGGCCAGCGTGATCTTGTAGCCGGAACCGGAATTGCAGGTCTCGGTGACCGAACCGACCGTCTTGGCGGTTTCGCCGGCCTTGAGCGCCAGCGACTGGTTCAGGTCCTGGACGGCGATGGTGCAGGACAGAGCGACATTGCCCTTCAGCTGGATCGTGCCGGACGCGTTCTGGGCCATGGCGGGGGCGACGATGGCAGAAGCGATCAGGGCGGCAGCGGCGGTCTTGGCGAAGAACTTGGTCATGTCGGTCTCCATCGGTTCGTTGGGGCGAGGCGTTGTTGCCTTCATGGGAACCAAGGATTGCAGCCGGGATGCCAAGTGCGGACACACCCTGAAAGTTGAGGGTTTCTGCGGCCTTTGGGTGTGTGTTGTACCTCGACCGATATATTGCATAACGCAAAACTGCAAAACGCACGTGGCGATATGCAAATGTCATTGCAAATAGCAAACATTGCCGTGTCGGGGACACAACCTAAGCTAAAGGTTAGGTTTCGGGAGGTTCACGACTCGCGCGTGCGCTCGGTGGCGACGCGACCGAATACGGGCTGGCCTTGGGGGGAGAGGACGCGCTGGCGTTCGCGCACCTTGGCGCGGGCGGCGCTGGCATAGATCTGCTTGGACGCTTCCACCATATGGACGCCGGCAAAGGCGCGGAAGCAGCGATGGCCCAGTTCCTCCACCGCTGGCGCGCTGGCCAGCATGAAGCGCAGGCGGGTGGGCGGCAGGAACAGGGCGCAATCCTCCCGCTCCGGCACAAACATGTTGGCCTTCAGGGTGCTGCGCAGCTGCCCCGGCGTGAAGGGGCTGCCCTGGCCGAACGGCGTGCTGTCGGATCGGGCCCAGATGCCGCGACGGTTGGGCACGACAGTGATCAGGCGTCCGCCGCCCGCCATAACCCGCCATATTTCCCGCATCAGAGGCCGCAACTCCTCGGTACATTCCAGCCCGTGGATCAGCAGGATGCGGTCGATGGACATGTCGGGAAATGGCAGCTCCGCCTCATCCGCCAGGGTCACCTGACCGGGACCGTCGGGGGGCCAGGCGATCACGCCCTGGCTGGCCGGCATCACGGCCATCACACGCTCCGCCTCTTCCTGGAACATGGTCAGATAGGGTGTGGCATAGCCGATGCCCAGCACACGCTGTCCCCGCAGGTCGGGCCATAGTTCCCGGATGCGGCGGCGGATCAGGCGGCGCACCACCTGTCCCGTGCTGGAGCGGTAGAATTCGCGAAGATCAAGGACGTCACTGTACATGCGCCGAAGGATATCACGGCACCAGCGCGCATGCATGACAAAGAAAGGGCAAAAGAAAAGCCGGCTGTGCCTGGCACGCCGGCTGTAGATGATCATCCCCGGATCGGCGAGACACGTCCAGGGTTCCATCCCGGTGGGCGCTTGGTTTCCCGAAGCACCTCACGGCAGGGCGGACAATACGCGAAAGCCGGTGCCCCGCCAGCCATGAATGCTGTTTGCTGCCGTCATTTGCCGACCACGTCACATTTGTGCAACATGGTGCGGCGCAATGAGCACGCTGTGCCGCGCACGCGATCCTTCCATTCGGCGTATAATCTACTACACTTGGGGTTAATCCGAAGTGAATGACCATGGGCGTTTCACATGGTCTGGGGGATGGTGGATGGCAGAAGGCCTCTGGCTCCTGTTGGCGAACCTGTTCGTGGCGCTGATTTATGCAGCCACGGGGTGGGCCGGTATGCAGGTTCCGTTCGCGGGCGAGGCGGTCACCCTGATCTGGCCGCCCACCGGCATCGCCTTTGCTGCCGTATGGCGCTATGGCCCCCGTCTGCTGCCCGGTGTGTTCCTGGGTGCCTTTGGCCTGAACCTGCTGAATTTCGCCAACCCGGTCTTCGCCATATCGGTCGGCCTCGGCAATTGCCTGCCGGCACTGGCGGCCTGGGTCTGGCTACGACAGGCGCGTGGACCGCAGCCCTTGTTCGATGGGCCGTCCGGTCTGATCGCCTTTTTGGCAGTCGCCGTTTTGCTGACCCCAATGTTGAGCGCCTCCGCCGGCATTCTCTCGTCACTCGCCGGTGGCGCCGACCTGGGCGAAGGGCTTGCCAGCGCCTGGGTCAGCTGGTGGGTGGGTGATGCCATGGGCGTGCTGCTGGTGGCCCCGCCGCTGATCCTGATGGCCGCCCCCGGTGCCACGGCGCTGCTGCGCCGGCGCTGGGGCACGGCTCTGGGCCTGATGCTGGTCGGGGCGGGTGTGCTGGGGACGATGGCGCTGGTCGATACGCTGTGGCTGCGGGAGGCGGGGCGGCTGGTGCTGTTCTGCCTGATCCTGGCGGCGGGGCTGCGCCTTGGCCTGCTGGGGACCTCCCTCTACACGCTGCTGGTGGCTACGGGTTTGACCCTGCTGACGGCACAGGGGCTGGGTCCGTTTGCATCTGCGGATTACCATGCCAGTTTCGCGACGTTGCTGGCGGCCCTGTCCATTCTGGCGGTTGCCGGGCTGGCGCTGGCCACCGTCATGGCCACCTTGCGCCGCGTGATGCAGGCTGAACGCGATGCCCGCCATCAGGCCGAACAGGCCCTGACCCGTCTGTGCCAGACGCAGGATAATCTGGTGCAGGCGGAAAAGATGGCTTCGCTGGGCCGCCTTGTCGCCGGCATCGCGCATGAGGTGAACACGCCCGTTGGCACGGCCCTGGCCGCTGCCACGCGTCTGGCCAATGACACGCGCGGGATCGAACAGGCGCTGGCCACCGGCACCCTGCGCCGCGAACAGATGAATGAGTATATTGACGCCACCTCGCTGGCCGCCCGCATCCTGCAATCCAACATGGAGCGCGCGGCAAGGCTGATTGAAAGCTTCAAGCATGTGGCCGTGGACCGCACGCGCCAGGACCGCCGCCGTTTCGATCTGGCCGGGTATCTGGAAGAGGTGGTGATTTCCCTGCGCCCGCAGACGCGCAAAACCCCGCACGCCATTGCGCTGACCGGCGCCACCCGCCTGCCGGTGGACACCTATCCCGATGCGGTGGCACAGCTGGTCACCAATCTGCTGGTCAACGCCGTCACCCACGCCTTTGTCGATGGGCAGACGGGCCGGATTGAGCTGGACCTGCGCGCCGATGAACAGGGCTGGGTGGAGTTACGGGTCCGCGATGATGGCAAGGGCCTGGCCCGCGAACAGCTGGACCGGGTGTTCGAACCCTTCTTCACGACGGGCCGTGAACGCGGCGGCAGCGGCCTGGGTCTCTATCTGGCCTATACCCAGGTCAGCCAGAAGCTGGGCGGCACCCTGATTGTGGAAAACAGC
>JAEMSB010000408.1:3970-4564 GCA_016463045.1 Niveispirillum sp. | reverse complement strand
ATCAGGATGCGGTGGCGTGGCTGGATGCCTGGCCGGAATGGCCGGCGCCGGCCCTGCTGCTGTTCGGCCCGGCCGGGTGCGGGAAAAGCCATCTGGCGCAGATCTGGCGGGCCCGCGCACGCGGCAATCTTCTGTCGGTTGATGATTTGCGGGACGAGGCGGAACTGCCCGACCTGCTGCGCCCTATGCGGACCGCCGTCCTGGACGGGGCGCAGGGGGTGGCGGGCGACCCGGCCCTGGAACGGTCCCTGTTCCATCTTTATAATCTGGCCAAGGAGATGGGCGGACATCTGCTGCTGCTGGCGGAAAATGCGCCCGTCAACTGGGTCATCCGCCTGCCCGACCTGCGTTCCCGCCTGCTGGCGGCACCGGCGGTGGGCATGGCCGCTCCCGATGACGCCCTGTTGATGGCGGTGCTGGTGAAGCTGTTCGCTGACCGGCAGATCCGGGTGGGGGAGGATGTCATCGACTGGCTGATGACCCGCACCGAACGCAGCTTCGCCAACGCCCGCCGCGTGGTCGCTACGCTCGACCATGCCGCCTTGGCCGCGAAGAAACCGATCACGGTGCGATTCTGCCGGCAGGTTTTGGGCG
>JAEMSB010000408.1:0-3960 GCA_016463045.1 Niveispirillum sp. | reverse complement strand
ACCAAGTCTAAACCGGCACCTTGCTTGCCTCGACACCCAGCGAGCCATCGAAAATCCCCGGCAGAACAGGCAGGTCCGTGACGCCGGGGTCGACGCCAAGCTGCATCATCAAGGTGGTGGCCTGCCCGCGATGGTGGGTGCCATGGTTGAAGAAATGCGTCACCGGGACCCAGGCCGGCAGGGTCCAGCGGTGGGGATTGAACTTGGTGACATAGGAGAGCGGCGCCGACAGCCATTCCGGCGTCACGCCCGCCGCCCATGCGGTGATGCGGGCGTCAGCCGCCGCACGGTCGGCCACCAGTTCATCCCAATCCGGACGGAACAGGTCCGCCCCCTTAGCCACGGGCGGTGCCGCGCCCTCAAACCGGCTGAGCCAGATCAGGTCGGCCCACAGGATATGGTCCAGGGTGCCGTGCAGCGACTTGAAGAAGGCGCCCATGTCGCGCGACCGGTCCACCGCCGGAATGGCGGCGCAGGCCGCCATCATGCGGCTGTTCATCCAATGGCCATAGGCGGCCATGGTACGCACGTAATCCACGCTGATCATGCCTGCATCCTCTTTGTCGTGCGGCGGGTTGACTCTGCCGCGCCGCACCTAAATCCTTCTGCTCAAGACCATTATTCCCCGAAGGAACCTGGAATGACCATCGCCATCGGCCAGCCGGCCCCCGATTTCACCCTGCCCACCGACGGCAATGGCAGCGTCACCCTGTCAGCCCTGAAGGGAAAGAACGTCGTAGTCTATTTCTATCCCAAGGATGACACGTCCGGCTGCACCACCCAGGCCTGCGGTTTCGGTGAACAGCTGCCGCATTTCGAAAAGCTGGATGCCACCATCATCGGCATCTCCAAGGACAGCGTGGCCAGCCATGACAAGTTCAAGGCAAAGTATACGCTGCCCTTCATCCTGGCATCTGACGCCGAGAGTGACGTGACCGAACGTTATGGCGCCTGGGCGGAAAAAAACATGTACGGCAAGAAGTATATGGGCATCGAACGCTCCACCTTCCTGATCGACAAGGACGGCATCCTGCGCGCCGAATGGCGCAAGGTGAAGGTGCCGGGTCATGTCGATGCCGTGCTGAAGGCGGCCCAGGCGCTGTAAGGTCCATCCGGATAGGGGTGATTGACACCACCCCCTATCGCGCACACCCTGACGATCCATTAAGGCGGAACCACGCATCATGATCGTCAGCGACCTGCGCGAGCGATTGCGGCTCCAGGATTTTTCCGCCTATGTCGGGTCCAACCTGGGACCTGACCCGCGTTTTCTGCGTCTGACAGGCATGGCCCGGCGGCTGTTCGATCTGCCCATTGCCATGGTCAATCTGATCGATGCCGCCGACATGTGGCCCAAGGCCGAAGAGGGTATCTGCGTCGGTCGGGTGCCACGCGAAAGCTCACTGTGTAATCTGGTGATTGATGGCGGCACATTGTTGGTGCCCGATCTGGCCGCCGATGAACGTTTCGCCGATCTGCCCGGCATCACCCAGGCGGGCTTACGCTTTTACGCGGGCGCCCCCATCACCACGCCGACGGGCCAAATCTTGGGCGTGTTCTGCGTACTGGATCGACGGCCCCGGCCCGATTTTCAGCCCGAACAGGTGGCCATGCTGGAACAGTTTGCCGGCATTGCCATGGACCAACTGTCACTCGACAAGTTGCAGCGCGACACAGCCGCAGCACAGAAGGCGGCCGAGCAGATGGCGCAGGCCCGCGCCAGCTTTCTGGCCATCATGAGCCACGAAATACGGACACCGTTGAACGCGATCCTGGGTTTCGGCGAGATGCTAGCCCATGCCGGTCTGCCCGAACCTTATGGCGATTATGCACGCACCGTGCATGACACGGGCCGCAGCCTGATGCAGGTGCTGAACCACACGCTGGATTATGCGCGGCTGGAGTCGGGCAAGGTGGAACTGGAGGAACGTCCCTTCTCTCTGTCCGATCTGGCCGCACGTGGACAGCGGCTGGTGCAGAAGACCTGTCAGGATAAGGGACTGACCCTGTCGGTCGATTTGGACCCCGCCCTGCCCGACCGCTGGCGCGGGGATGGTATCCGGTTGCAGCAGGTGTTGAACAACCTGCTGTTCAATGCCGCCAAATTCACCGAAACGGGCAGCATCACCCTGTTCCTGCGCCAGGATGGTCAGGAGGGGAACCGGCTGTGGCTACGCGCGGAGGTGGTGGATACGGGCATCGGCGTCGCCCCGGAACATCGCGACAATCTTTTCACACCCTTCTTCCAGGCCGACAGTTCCCATGCCCGTCGGTTCGACGGGTCGGGCCTGGGGCTGGCGATTTGCCGCCAGCTGGTTCATGCCATGGGCGGACAGATCGGGTATGTGCCGGTGCCGGACGGCGGCAGCCGATTCTGGCTGCGCCTGCCCTTGGCCGCCGCCTGATCAGGGCCGCAGATAGGGGCTGGCCTCAACAAGTTTAAATCCACCCGTTTCGCTGGCGAAATGACGCAGCCAGTAATTATGGCCGGAACCATAGACCAGCAGAACCCGGTCGCCCGGCTTCACCACCTGGGTCAGCTTGGCAAAGATGCGGGCGTTGCGGGCATACCAGCGGGCATTCAGGTCGGCCCCCGGCAGATCGCGGCCCTTGCCGAGCGCCAGCAGCCGATACTGCCCGTCCCCCATGCTCTTGATGGCGATGGGGTGGTCCGGCGCGTTCAAGTCGGCCAGGATGTCGGCGACGGGCCGTGTCCTCTGATCTTTCTCCAACTGCGCCACCCAGGCCTGGATGGGGCCGAACATGGCATCGATGGTGCCCGTCCTGCCATTGGCCTCGGCCCATTTCTGGACAGGATCGAAGGGGAAATAATCAGGCTCCCCCTCTTCCGCCACCTCATCCACCGCATAGACCTCTTTCAGGCCCAGCCGGTTGGCCAGACGATAGGCGATCTGCACCCGCTCATCAGGGTTTTTCAGTAGATCGGCGGGCGTGAACTCCGGATAGCGATGGTCCAGCAAGGTGGCCTGATCCTTGGCCACCCGCTCCACGGCAATGACCGTCGGCCTGAACCGTGCCAGCCGTTCGACCACCTGATCCAGCTGTGCCTGCTTGGCCGGCGTGGTCACCGGGTCGATCTGGGCATTCACCTTGTCCTGGCCGGGATTGGCGAAATGGTAGGTGCCCAGCACCATGACCTCCACCGGCTCCTCCCCCGCCATCACCGGTGCCGAGAGCGCCGACAGCAGGGCAATCGCCCCCAACAGCTTCCGCATCGCATCCCCCCTTGCGCGTTCAAGGGGAAGTTTAGCAAAGCGGTCAACGCCCACCAACCAGGGCAGCGGGAAACAATGGGCCACCTGCGACCCGTTATATCAGTCCAATGCCGTCCAGATTTCGGCGGCCAGGGCCTCCAGTTCCTCCACACCCTTCGATTTCGGGTCCACCTCCGCCAGGGTCAGCCCCTCCATCAGCGATCCCGCGAAGCCGATACGGTTGCCCAGGCTTTCGGTGGCGACCGGCACGCCCAGTTCGGCTGCTTTTTCCGCCACCGCATCGACCAGTTTGCCACGCGCGGGCACGCGGTTCATGACCAGCATTACGGGCCGCTTTTCCACCCGCGCCAGATCCAACGTGGGGCGCGTGGCCCAGAGGTCCATGGGGCTGGGCTGTACCGGCACCACGACCAGGGCGGCAGTGCGCACGGCGATACGGGCGTCGGTTTCGGCATGCGGCGGGCTGTCGATGACCACGACATCATGGGTCTTGGCCAGCCGTTCCACCTCCCGCTGCGTCCGCCAACCGGAGATCTGCAGATGTGTGATGCCGGTGGCATCGGCGCCAAGCGTCCCCTCACGGGCGGCGTACCAGGCGGACAGGCTGCCCTGCGGGTCGATATCGACCAGGGCGGTGGATTTGCCGGCCCGCGCCCAGGTGACGGCCAGATGGATGGCCAGCGTCGTCTTGCCCGCCCCGCCCTTCTGCTGCGCGATGGTGATG
>JAEMSB010000407.1 GCA_016463045.1 Niveispirillum sp. | reverse complement strand
CTGGGCGCGCGATGGTTTCGGCTATAACAGCGAGCATCAGTGGCTGGCCAACCGCGGCTACGCGGTGCTGTCGGTGAACTTCCGGGGATCGACCGGGTTCGGCAAGGGCTTCACCAATGCCGGCGACAAGCAATGGGGCCGGGCCATGCATGACGACCTGATCGACGCCGTCGACTGGGCCGTCAAGAATGGCATCACGCCCACTGACAAGGTTGCCATCTATGGCGGGTCCTATGGCGGCTATGCCACCCTCTGGGGCATGACCAACACGCCCGACCGCTTTGCCTGCGGCGTTGATATTGTCGGCCCGTCCAACCTGAACACGCTGCTGGCCAGCGTGCCGGAATACTGGGCCGCCTTCTTTGAACAGTTGGCCCGCCGCGTGGGCGACCCACGGACCGAGGAAGGCAAGGCCCTGCTGACGGAGCGGTCACCCCTGACCCATGTCGACAAGATCGCCAAGCCGCTGCTGATCGCCCAGGGGGCCAATGACCCGCGCGTGAAACAGGCGGAATCCGATCAGATCGTGACGGCGATGAAGGCCAAGAACATCCCAGTCACCTATGTCCTGTACCCGGATGAAGGCCATGGCTTTGCCCGGCCCGCCAACCGCACCAGTTTCTATGCGGTGGCCGAAGGCTTCCTGTCGCACTGCCTGGGCGGGCGTCAGGAACCAGTGGGCACGGACTTCAACGGCGCCTCTATCCAGGTGCCGGAAGGGGCCGATTATGTGCCGGGCCTGAAGGAGGCGCTGGCGGCGAAGCAGTAAAGTCAATGGGGAGCAGCGCCCTGGCCGCACCCCATCCAACACCCTGTGCATTGCCCGCATGAAGTGCATTGGCATCACCAAACTGCACGTATTTGACAGCAGATCGCAAACAGGTCACGCTTGACCTGTTTGCGATTGGAAACGGGCCTGAAAATGCTGCGCACCCTTACCGCCCTTGCCTTAGCGAGTGCCCTGATGCTGTGCCCCGCCGGTACCGGTGTCGGGACCGCATGGGCTGCGGAAAGCAGTCTGCCTGCCGAGGGTCCGATCACTCCGCCGGTAGAACCCGCCGATACAGGCCCTCTGATCGTGGAGGGAAAGCGTCTGCTGGCAGGTGAGGGCATTCCCGCCGACCGGACCAAGGCTCTGACCTTGTTCCAGCAGGCCGCAGCGAAGGGCAGCGCCGATGGTCGCTATCTTGAAGCCCGCACCCGCATGGAGAATGCTGATCCCGGCGTTGATGCTCAGGCGTTGGAAAGCCTGTTCGCGCTGGCGCGACAGGGACATGGTGACGCGGCCATGTTCGCGGCCATCCTGTGCCTGCAGGGCAAAACCGGAAACCCAGAGCATGGGGCGCTGACCCCATTCCTGTTCAATATCGCGCGCCGCGCCGGAAATCCTGATGCCGTGAAGCTACATCCACGCCTTGTCACGATGCTCCGCGACAAAGGGCAAATGCCGCCAGGCAGCGGCACCGGTGACAGTATCGGCGATCCTATCATCTTTTCGGAGGTCACGGATCATACCGTCGGGGTCGCGACGGAGTACGAGGCCGTTTCCATACTGTATAGCGGGGGTAAGGTCGTAAGCCAGTCGCTGGTCATGCAGGATGACAAAGAATATGACGTCCTGACGATTGAGAGTCCCGCCGGCCACAGCGCCGTGCTCTATTTCAGCATCAGCAACTGGTACGGCAAGGGGCCGCTGATGGAAAGCGTGGGAAAAGGCAAGTAGCAGCTCAATCATGCCAGCATGACACAGGCCATGACCACGCCACCGCCCTTCCGGTTCCGCCATCGCGTGCGCTATGGCGAATGCGATCCGCAGCAGGTGGTGTTCAATGCCCGTTATGGCGATTTCATCGATATCGGCATCACCGAGTATCTGCGCCATCTGATGGGAGGCATCCAGGGGCTGAACGCCTTGGGCCTGGATATGATGGTGGTCAAGCAAACCAAGGAATGGAAAGGCCCGGCGCGGTTTGATGATGTGCTGGAACAATCCATCCGCACGGGGCGGGTGGGCACCACATCCTTCACCATCCTGACGGATTTCACCCTGTGGCCCGATGGGGGCCCGGTGATGGTGGCGGAGACGGTTTATGTGATGACGGCGTTCGGGGTGGCGGAAAAGCGGGCCATCCCCGGCGATCTTACGTCAAGGCTGCTGGCCGGTGTGCCGGGCCGAATAGTCGATCATGCAGGAACGGACGGCGATATTTAACGGCTGGACGCCGGGGGCAGCCATTCCACGTTCGACACGTCCAGATAATCGCGCATATAGACAGCCAGACGGTCGGCAATGCGGCGCAGGTTCGCCGCCTCTTCCGGCTGTGAATGCTCCAGACGCGCGGCCTCTGCCTGCATCTCATCCGCTTTGATCAGGATGTCCTGGCGCAGGTCGTTCAGATCCTGGATCGTCATCATGATACCCATAATGAAGCCCGCCTTCTCATCCGCATGATGGCACAAAAGGCGCCTTTGTGACGCCATAACTATGCAAGGTTGCCGCGAAATGATGAAGTTATGCTTAAGGCGTGGATGGTTTCCCGACGGAACCACCCACTTGGGCACAAGGGACCTATGCGCAATCAAGGTCTTGGCCCAAATGGTCTAGGCTTAAAGGGAGGGGTCGGCGCCGGCCTCGTCCTGGATTTCGGCGCGTATCTTCGCTTCTAGATTGTCGATCCGGGCCTTCAACGCGTCGATACGGGCCAGCAGGTCGGGCAGGCCCAGGGCGCTGGCGGTCGACAGGGCGGCCACGCTTTCCGACAGGTCGGCGGCGATGGCGGCCAGATCAGGCTCCGGTGTGTCGCCCGGCCCGGTCATTGCCCGCCCGCGTAATAGGTGAACAAAGCGATGGACGCGGCGACGGTGGCATTCAGGCTTTCGACCTGCCCCGTATTGCCGATGGTAAGACGCTGCGCCGGCACCTGCGCCGGCACCCCCTGCCCTTCCTCGCCTAAGATCAGGCGGGCATCTTCGGGCCAGGGGAAGGTGGCGAGATCATCACCACCGGAATCCAGCGCCAGCAGCGGCCCCGCCGCCTGATCCAGTGCCGCCCAGCGCCCACCGCGCACGATATCCAGCGTGAAAACGGCATTGCTGGCGGCGCGCAGGCATTTCGGGTGGAACGGGTGGGCCGCTTCTTCCAGCAGGATGACCTTGGAGGCACCAAAGGCCGAGGCACTGCGCAGCAGCGCGCCCAGATTGGCGGGGTCACCCAGGGCGCAGACCAGTTCCAGCCCCTTCGGCGGGGCGGACAGGTCAGCCTGACCGATGTGCGGCAGGGTGCCCACCAGGATCGGGTAATCCGTGCCCGACACATCCAGTTCCCGGAACAAGGGGCTGGACAGCACCACGGGCTGAATATGGTCGGGCAGCGGCCAGTCGGCGATCCATTCCGGGTGGCGGATCAGGATGCGGGTGAAGTGCTGCGGCCAGCGGGTCAGCGCCTCCGGCACGGTCTTCAGGCCCGCCAGCAGGAATTGGCCTTGCTTGCGGATGCCACGGCTTTCCAGCAGCCCGGACCAGGACTTGAATTGCGGGTTCTGGGGGCTGTCGATGTGGTGCATGATGTGCCTAACAAGCCTATCGGCGAAGTGCTACATTTGACAAAAATACGGGACATTTAATGTGATGCGCAGAAATGAATTGCTTGATACTACGTTCTGTCAATGACAGTCTATTCCCAGGCCCTACTATTATACTCGACAATTTAGGCCTCAGCCTACCATCCTCAACTTCTCCAAGTTCGACTTTATGGTAGGGAACGATCATGCTAGAAGAAACCCTAAAATCCGGATTATCTACAGTCTCATAAGTTTGAATAATAACTCTAAATTCCTTTTCGTCCCTAAAGTAGCTACTTTTAATTGCCGAAGCAACGTGATCACAAGCCCCTCCAGCAACATTAACAAGATCGACAAAATCCTCAGGACGTGCCCCGTCCCTGGTAAATTCTGCGTACAGTTTTGTGTATTCGTTCACGATATTTGAAATTATTTGATTTTGCTCAACTTCACCATAAACTACTGGCCGCACAGCGAAATAAGAACCAGGCATCTTCAATGTCTTAATATTTGAAATACTCACACCAAAAGAAACACCCTGCTCGCCACCATACCCTCTCCATTGACTTAAGCTATCACCATCGGAGCAAAAACAAGCAACGTATGTTCTGCACTCCACAGACAAATTCTCTATTAGTTCACGTATTGACTTCATAAAAACCTGAGAATTTCGTGGATCTCGAAGCAAAAACTCTAGATAACTTTTGATTTTATTTTTCCCATAAATCATTTCCATACTATCATTTAAATAGAAAACATCAGAAGCCCATATTACGCCCGAATCAATTATTAATTTAAATGAGTTAATGTCAGTGTAATGAAAAAGTGTATCAGACCCCCCAGAAGACTTGAAAGAATACTGCAAAAACTCGGCATCGATCAAATGCTGAAACGTCTGGTCAATATCGCTTGGAATTTCTTTTGCTATTCCCGCATTAGCAGACATGAGCCAGCTCCGATCTAAAACGCTAAATTACAAATATAAATGTAATAAATAAGGGATTTCCATACAAGC
>JAEMSB010000027.1:229-17246 GCA_016463045.1 Niveispirillum sp. | reverse complement strand
TGAACCGCTCCGAGTTTGCCGGAGGCTCCAACTCTTGAGTAGGATGGAGCATCATGAGCAAGACGACGAACAAGTTTTCGCCTGAGGTGCGCGAGCGCGCGGTGCGGCTGGTGTTGGACAATGAGGGTCAGCACGGCTCGCGTTGGCAGGCCATCCTGTCGATCGCGGCCAAGATCGGCTGCTCAGCGCCGACCCTGAACGATTGGGTCAAGAAGGCCGAGGTGGACAGCGGTCGCCGCGTTGGCATCCTGACCGAGATGGCCGATCGGATGAAGGCACTGGAGCGGGAGAACCGAGAACTGCGCCAGGCAAACGAAATCCTGCGCAAGGCGTCGGCGTATTTTGCGATGGCGGAGCTCGACCGCCGATCGAAATGATGGTGTCGTTCATCGATGCGCACCGCGATGCGCACGGGGTCGAGCCGATCTGCAGAGTTCTGCCGATCGCCCCATCCACATACTACAGTCATCTTGCAGGCCGATCCGATCCAAAGCGGCTGTCGGATCGGGCACGCCGGGATGCAGCGCTGCGACCGGAGATCCGCCGCGTGTTCGAGGAGAACTGGCGGGTCTATGGTGTGCGGAAGGTCTGGCGGCAACTGGGCCGCGAGGGGGTCGATGTCGCCCACTGCACGGTCGCGCGGCTGATGAAGGACATGGGCATCCAAGGCATCATCCGCGGCAAGCCGCACAAGACGACGATCCCAGACAAGAAGCTCCCATGCCCGCTGGACAAGGTGAACCGGCAATTCAAGGCACCCGCACCCAACAGGCTGTGGGTGTCAGATTTCACCTATGTCGCCACCTGGAAAGGGTTCGTCTATGTGGCTTTCGTCATTGACGCCTATGCCCGCAAGATCGTGGGCTGGCGCGTCAGCACCTCCGCGCAGGCAGGGTTCGTGCTCGACGCTTTGGAGCAGGCTGTCCATGACCGCCGTCCCGCCAAGACCATGGGGCTGGTTCATCATAGCGACCGCGGGTCCCAATATCTGTCCATCCGCTACACGGAGCGGCTGGCAGAGGCCGGGATCGAACCCTCGGTCGGCAGCGTCGGAGACAGTTACGACAATGCCCTGGCGGAGACGATCAACGGGCTGTTCAAGGCAGAGGTCATCCACCGTCGCGGCCCATGGCGCAGTGTCGAGGCCGTCGAATACGCCACTCTGGAATGGGTCGACTGGTTCAACAACCGACGCCTGCTTGAGCCAATCGGAAACATTCCGCCCGCGGAAGCCGAGGCCAACTTCTACGCAGCTCTGGAAACTAAAGCCATGGCCGCGTAACCATTGAAGTCAAGCCTCCGGCAAACTCGGAGCGGTTCACTGGCAGGCGGCATCAGCCAGCGGCACCAGCATCGGTGTGAAGGGGGCGGTAGTGGCGGCCAAGACGCTGGCCCTTTCCGCCACGGAACTGTTCCGCAAACCGGAGATCGCCGCGAAGGCGAAGGAGGAGCTTCTGAAAAGCCGGGGTAGGGATTTTACCTACACGCCCCTGCTGGGCGACCGCGCCCCGGCTCTGGACTACACAGATCGGCCCGGTACCGGGGGCTGAAACAGGCGTTGGTGTTGGATAAGACCGGTTAGTAATCTCTGAAAATTCTAGAATTACGCCGACGGGGTTAATGGATAGGGGCGGTGGCGTCAGCCACCGCCCCTATCCGGTCAGAAATCCACCCCGAAACGCACGCCGATTTCACGGGGTGCGCCCAGGAACTGGTTGGTGGACGCCGATGCCATGCCCGCAACATAGCGTTCATTGGTCAGGTTGGTGGCGTACAGCTCCGCCCGCCAATTATCCCGGTTCAAGGTCAGGCGGGCCGAGATAAGATCATAGGCAGCGAGCCGGTCGGAGATCGGCGAATAGCCGATATAGCTATAGCGTTTGCCGACATAGGAATAGTTCAGACGCGGCACCAGCGTGGTCTGGTCGTCGATGTTGAACGTGTACTGGGCACCGATATTGCCGCTCCAGGTCGGGGAATAGAGGCTGGGCCCTGCCTTGGTCACCGCCATGAAGGGCACATAGTTGAAGCACAGCGGCGGTGCCGAAGGCGTGCCGGCAGGGCATTGCGGGCCCAGGGTGCCGGGCGGCAACGGGCGGGTATTGACATAGGGGACACCGCCATTCAGGCGGGAATCCACATAGGACACACCACCATCGAAACGGAAGCCGCCATACTGTCCCTCTACCTGTGCCTCCAGCCCCTTGATGGTGGCATTGGTGATGTTCCGGATACCGGCCTGCCCGGACGCGGTGTCCAGGATATCGAACTGGAAGTTCGAATAATCATTGTAGAAGGCGGCTACCTGGGTGCGGACATGCCCGTCGAACAGGGTGGATTTCCAGCCCATTTCGTAATCCCAGACCGTCTCCGCCCGGAACCGGGAATCCATGGAATTGAACCCGCCGGGTTTGTACCCACGGGCGGCGAACACATAGAAAAGGTTATCCTCGTCCATGTTGAAATTCAGGTTGGCCTTGCCGGTGTAGACCGACTCCTTGTGAGCGCCAGAAAGGTCGCTGACCTCCAGCCCGGTCGGCGGAAAACCCGGAATACCGCGCCCGATGAATACGCCGCCCGTTCCCGTCGCCTTGTAGTGTGAATAACGCCCGCCCAGCTGCAACTCGAACTGATCATTCAGGTCGTAATTGCCCTGCATGAACAGGCCGGTCGTGGTCCGCTTGTTCTGGGGCAGGATGTCGGTCGGGAAACCGCCGCTGTTTTCCAGGATACGGACATCAATGACATTGCGCTGGAAATAGCCGCCCAGGATCCAGTTGAACCGTTCCTCCTCCGGGGAGATCAGGTTCAATTCCTCGCTATATTGCTTTTCATTGGCGTAATAGTCCCAGGCGACCTGCCCACCGAGTGACGCCGGGGCGCGGGTACCGTCAATATCGTCCAGGCTGTTGATGGTCTTGTCCTGATATCCGGAGACGGAACGCAGGACGATATCGTTGGCGAAGGTCTTGCGCAGTTCCAGGCTGGTGATCAGCGCCTCTTCCCGGTGCATCGTCGGGGTGTCGTAGCTGAGCCCGAAATAGTCGCGGGGGGTGTAAGGCGCGAAATACGTGCCGGGAATGGGCTGGTACGCATACCCACCGGTACGCATGTCATTATACTGCACCTTGGCCAGGGCCTCGAAGCTTTCATTCTCGAACAGAAGGCCGATGCGCGCCCCCTTTTCCTCAAGCTTGCCCGCCTTGTTCTTGAACGGCCCGTCATCCTTGTAATAGCTGTCGTGACCCCGCACAAAGCCGGCCACACGCAGGGCCAGCGTATCGCTGACCGGCACACCTTTCGCGGCCTCCAGCGAATAGGTGTTGTCGGTGCCATAGCCGGCGGTGACGTACCCGCTCTGGTCATCAATCTTGGGGCTGCGAGACGTCAGGAAAATAGCCCCGCCGGTGGAGTTGGAGCCGACCAGCGTACCCTGCGGCCCGCGCAGCACCTCCACACCGGCCAGATCATAGAAACTGTTGAACTGCACGATCGGCGGCTGGAACAGGCCATCCACATAGGTGGCGACACCCGCCGTGGCATTGGGGGAATTGCTGGCCAGACCGATGCCGCGAATGTTCACGGACTGGGTCTGGCCGGCATTGGTGATCGACAGCGACGGCGTGGCGCTCTGCAGATCGGCCAACTGCACCACCGCCTTGGCTTCCAGTTGGCTGGCATCCAGTGCCGTGATGGCAATTGCAACCTTTTGCAGGTTTTCCGAGCGCCGCTGCGCCGTGACGACAATCTCTTCAAGCGCGAAGCCGGCTTTTTCGTCGGCTTCCGTGGGCGTTGTCTGTGCAAATGCGGCGGTGCTGATCGCGGTGGCGGTGGCCAGGGTCAAGCCCGCCACTTTCCGATGGACCTTCGTCATCGTTCATTCCCTCCCTGTCATATTTGGATTTGTTGGTGTTTTTGTTTTCAGCTGATTGTGGGCTTTGGCCCTTACCGGGGCGTCCATGCCGACACGGCGGCCAGGAACGCCTCGGCTTCCTCATGGGGCTCATCATTGCCGGGCGGGAAATAGCTGAGCTTGACCACAACGGTGCGGGTCGCCCGGTCGACGAAGATGTATTGGCCCTGAAGCCCGATCGCCTGGAACGAATGGTCGTTGGGGATCCACCATTGATAGCCATAGCCGGGCCCCGGCCCACCCGTGGCCTTGGTGGATTCCCGCACCCATTCCGGCGACACGATCTGACGCCCGTTCGCCTTGCCGTCCTGCAGCATCATCTGACCGATGCGGGCGAAATCGCGCGCAGTGGCATTGAAGCCCGCACCATTGAATTCCCGCCCAACGCCGGGCTGGCCATCCATGATGAAAAACCCGTCGCGTTCCGCGCCCAACGGCTCCCACAGACGCTGGGCGGCATAGGCTGCAATGGTGCTGCCGCCGCTGACCCGTTCCAGCAGCAGGCCCAGAACGGCGGTGTCCAGGGTCTTGTACTGAAAGACCTCGCCCGGCTTGTGCTGCCGCTTGATGGTCTTGGCGGCATCAACAAAGCGGATGACGTTAGAAACCAGCGCCTGTTCATGGTTGCGCGCCGCGATGCCGGGATTGGCGAAATCGTACCGTTCCTCGTAATCGACACCCGACCGCATTTGCAGGACCTGACGGACGGTCGCGCCGTCATAGCCGCTGCCCTTCAGTTCCGGCAGATAGACGGTGATCTTGTCATCCAGGGACTTGATGCGCCCCTCCTGCACGGCCACGCCGATCAGGATCGAGGTGATGGACTTGGTGACGGACCAGGCCATGAAACGTGTCTGGGCATTGGTATTGTTCCGGTAAATCTCCGAAACGATCCGGCCATCTTTCATGACCAGCAGAGCGTTGGTGTAATTCCGCTCCAGGAACTGTTCGGGCGTATATTGCTGCCCCTTGTAGGTATAGGTGAAATCAAGCGCATGGTCGGCGCGGGGCAGTTCCCAGATACTGCCGGACCGGGCCACGGTGCGCGTGGTGAACAGATAGTCCATCTCTTGGAACGTCAGGGCATTGACGTCCGCGTCATTCATCTTGCGACGAAGATCCTGGACCGCCGGCGGCACGGTCGATGCCGGCAGCGTCGGGTCCGGGGCGGGCGCCGGGTATCCCAGCGCCATGCCGGGCGCCAGCGCGACCATAAGCGCCAAAGCACCGTTGCGAAGAATTCGACCAGCTTCCATAGCTTCCCCCCTGACAGACGGCTTTGGGCCGCACCATTACGAAACCGGAGCCTGGATGGCGTCTCCGTTCGCTTTCGTGCCTGCATTGTTGGGGAAGTGATGGATGACCGGCGACTCCCATATGGGATATCGCAGCAACGATCAGCGCGGATTTATCCGCGTCTGCCATAGCTAGCAGGGGCGACGTCCACGCCCGCAACGTTACTGGCTGAGCCGCATGGCGAGCGAGGTACAGACCCGTCGGACCAGTTCGGCCTGCCGCGGGCACCCGGCCTTGGCCAAGGCGTTTTTCAGCTGGATGCGCGGGCCGTTCCCTCCGAAATCCCGCGCTGCTGGGCATAGTCGCGCAGCGACAGGCCATCGCAGAGGCCCGCCGTCAGCCGCGCCTCCGTATTGGACATGCCGAACAGCGACGCGACCGCCGCCGGAGAGATGTTTAGAGGCCGGCCCGGTTCCCGCAGCAGCAGCGCTACGGTCCCGTACATGCCCCATGCACCCTGTACCGACGTTTCCACATCCGCCCAGCCCATCGTCAGTTGATGTCGGATGGGTGTGCAGCAGCACGTGTTTGAACTGGAGGGGCATCCACACCAGCAACTCAGGATACCGTTGACGGGCAGGGGGATGGATTGAGTCTCCCTGGACATCTGACAAATTAGTTACTGATGCTAAGCTGTTGCTTAAACAACAAATAAACAAAATTGTTATGTTGAATTCGATATTTCACACATGGCGCCTCCGCAATCTCAGGGCTTTGCCGCTATATTGGCTGATATGGCATGATATTTGCCAATAAGCTCCATGGCAATACCGCCCACCATGGAGGTTCCCATGCGTATCGTCGGCCTATCCGGCAGCTTGTCCCGCCAGTCGCGCACCACCACGCTGGTGGAGGATATGGTCTGTCGCTTGGCCGCACAGCTGGGACCCGCCCAGACAAGGCTGGTGGAGGTGGCAGCATTGGCCCCGGCCCTGGCCGGGACGTTGCACCCGCGCGATGCGCTGCCTGCGCTGTACAACGCTTTCGCCGCGTTGCGCACCGCCGATATCCTGGTGGTCGGCACGCCGGTTCAGAAAGGGTCCTACACCGGACTGCTGAAGCATTTCCTGGACCTGCTGGACCCGGACGATCTGGCCGGAAAGACTGTGGTGCTGGCCGCCACGGGGGCGGCGGCGGACCCGCTGTCGATCATTGATCATCAGCTGCGGCCGCTTTTCGCCTATTTCGGCACGCATACGGTGCCGACGGGACTGTTTGCCCGGGATGGGGATTTTCAGGTCGATGTCGATGGCAGCTACGGCTTGTCCTCGGCGGCGCTGCTGGCCCAGGCGGACCGGATCGCGGATGAAGTGGCGCGGTTGATACGCGGAACGCTTGCTGGCGTTCCGGTCGTGGCTTGAGGGGAGGCGAGATGATGCGATCGACGCTTCAACAACGGCTTCTGCCATTACTGGTTCCCGGACTGATCTTGGCCACCTGGCTCGCCGCCACCAGCGGGGATGATTTCACGGCTCAGGTGTTGGTGCCACCCGTTGCCGTTCTGGATAGTTTCAACGAGCTGCTGGCCAGCGGCGAACTGACAGACCATCTGCGCGCCAGCCTGTCGCGGCTGCTGCTGGGCTTTGGTATCGGTTCGGGCCTGGGATTGGGCTTTGGTATCCTGCTGGCCCGGTCTGCCCTGGTGAACGACTTTGCCGGCCCGTTTTTTCAGGCGGTGCGGCAGGTGCCGTCCATCGCCTTTCTGCCCATGCTGATCCTGCTGCTGGGTGTGGATGAGGGGTTCAAGCTGGCCATCGTCGCCAAAGCCGCCTTCTTCCCCGTGGCTCTGGCCACCCATGACGCTGTGAAGGGCATTTCAAAGGGATGGCTGGAAGTGGCCGCCATCTATCGTCTGTCGCCCCTTCGCGTGCTGTTTCGCCTGATTCTGCCCGCCACGGTGCCGCCTGTGCTGACCGGTCTGCGCCTGGGCCTGACACGGGCCTGGATCGTGCTGGTCGCCGCGGAGCTGATGGCGGCGGAGAATGGCATTGGCCAGATGATGGAGATGGGACGACAGATGTTCCGCATCGACACGGTGATGGTCGGGGTGGCCCTGACCGGCCTGATCGGGTTTGCCCTGGATCAGGGGGTGCGGTTGGCTGAGCGCCGGCTGGTCCGCTGGAAAGCGGTTTGAGGAGGGTTGGACCCATGTCACTGATCGCTGAATTCCCTCCCACCTCTTTCGTTTATGCCGAACGCATCGAGGATCATGATCCGCCGCCGGCTTGGCTGGTTGCTCTGATCAAGCGGGCGCGCGGTCTGGTGCTGCCGCTGCTGCTGGCTGCGGCCTGGCATTGGGCGTCCAGCATCGATGCCAGTACCGCCTATGCCCTTGTGCCGCTAGATCAGGTCTGGGAGCGGCTGTTGCAATTGCTGTCCACCGGCGAACTGGCCATCAATGCCGGCTCCAGCCTTGGCCGCGCCCTGACCGGGCTGGCGCTGGGCGGTGTGTCGGGCATCCTGCTGGGCAGCCTGATGGCCGGGTTCCCCCTGGTGGAGCGGCTGTTCGGGCCGCTGTTACAGGCTTTCCGGCAGGTGCCGCTGCTGGGCTGGCTGCCGTTGGTCGGCCTGTGGCTGGGCAGTGGGGAGGAGGCCAAGCAATTGCTGGTCGCCGTCGCTGCCTTTCATCCGCTGCTGCTCAATTCTTATGAGGGCTTTGCCCAGGCAGAGAAGAAGCATCTGGAGGTGGGGCGGGTGCTGATGCTGTCCCGCTGGCGGAGTTTCCGCTTCATCCTGCTGCCCACGGCCTTGCCGTCAATCCTGACTGGCGTGGGCCAGGCGCTGGCCTTTGCCTGGATTTCCACCATCGGCGTGGAACTGCTGTTTGGCACGGGGGCCGGTCTGGGGTCCCTGATGCACACCGCACAGATGGCGGGCGACATGGGTGTCGTTCTGCTGTGCGTCATCTCCATCGGCCTGATGGGCTATGGCCTGAACCTGATCCTGTCGCTGGTCCGCGCGCGTCTGCTGCGCTGGCGCGTCACCGGCTGAACCTTGGAAGATAACCATGAATGCCATCATTGATCCGCGCAGCATCCAGGCGGACAGCACGTCCGCCGTCGGTGGCCTTGCCATCCGGCACGTGCATAAGGGCTTCGATATCGACGGTCGCAAATTGTCGGTGCTGGAGGATGTCAGCCTGACCATTGCGCCCGGACAGTTCGTCTCCATCGTCGGGGCCAGCGGATGCGGCAAGTCCACCTTGCTGCGCCTGATAGCTGGGCTGGAGCGGCAGGATAGTGGCGATATCCTACTGGACGGGGTGCCCGTGGCCGGGCCAGGGCTGGACCGTGGCCTGATTTTTCAGGATCACCGGCTGTTTCCCTGGCTCACCGTTGAACAGAATGTGCTGCTGGCCCTGTCCAACAGTGACGAGGCGGCGACCGACAAACGGGCGCGCGTGGCCACTCTGTTGACCCTGGTGGGGCTGGACGGGTTTGCCCAGGCTTTTCCGCATCAACTGTCGGGCGGCATGGCGCAACGCGCCGCCATTGCCCGCGCCCTGGCCCCACAGCCACAGGTGCTGCTGCTGGATGAACCGCTGGGGGCGCTGGACGCGCTGACCCGGCTGCGTCTGCAATCGGAATTGCAACGCATCTGGCTGACCCAGCGCAGCACCATGATCATGGTGACCCATGATGTCGATGAGGCGCTGTTCCTGGGCGACGTCATTGTCGTCATGCAGCCCGGTCGTATCGCCCGCATCCTGCATGTGCCCAGCGCCCATCCGCGCGACCGTGCCGACCCGGCCCTGACGCCGCTGAAGGCCGAAATTCTTTCCCTGCTGCATGCCGGCTAAGCCCGCGCGCGACCCTTCTTCAGGAAACCGATCATGAGCATCGCCGCCCCGGCCAATATCGACACGCTCTGGTACACCCGCTGCTCCGTGCCCACACCGTTCGGGCTGGCGGCGCAGTTCGCCTGGTTCGAGCAGGAATTCGCCCCTGATGGCATCATCGTCAAGGCGCTGCGTGAATCTGCCGACCCGACAGAGCAGGCATCGCATTTCACCCACTCCCTGCGCCATTCCTTCCGTCAAGGCGGATCGGTTCCGCCCATCTGGGCGCGGGGGCAAGGGGTGCGGACCAAGGTGATCGGCATCACCTGGACCGATGAATACCAGGCCATCATCGCCCTGCCGCAATCGGGCATCCGCTCGGTGCGTGATCTGCGTGGCCGTCGGGTTGGCATCCCCCATCATGGTAGTCTGGTTGATCATAACCGTATCTCGGCCCTGCGGGCCTTTACCGTGGCGCTGGAGACGGAAGGCTTGAGCCTCCGGGATGTGGAACTGAAGGACTTGGCTGATGAGTCGGTACCGTTGGCCAATGATCCGCGTGCCCCTGATGCCACGGTGACCTTTGCCGGTCGCCGCCGTCGCCATTCCTACACGAATGAGGTCTATGCCCTGGTTAGGGGCGAGGTGGACGCTGTGTATGTCAAGGACGTGCGCGGGGCGGAAGTGACGCAGCTTCTGGGGGCCGGGATCATTTTTGATCTGGGTTTTCATCCTGACCCCTTTATCCGCGTGTCCAACTGCACCCCGCGTCCGCTGACCGTGAATGAGGAGACGATTGAGAACCATCCCGAGATCGTCACCCGGTTTCTGCGTCAGGTGGTGAAGGCTGGCGAATGGGCGGCGCTGCATCCCGACGATGCCACGGCGCTGGTGGCGCGGGAGACGGGCTGGTCGGAGCGCTGGCTGCGCCGCGCCTATGGAGAGCAGTTACACCGGTCGCTGTCAGTGGAGCTTTCGGAAGACAGCATCAAGGGACTGGGGGTCTTCAAGGACTACATCGCCTCCATTGGGGTGCTGGACCAAGACTTCAACATTCATGACTGGATCGATCCTCGCCCGCTGGCCGAGGTGCAGGCCCGCATCCGGACCGCGGCATAAGGAGGCTGGACCATGATCAATCGCCGTTTCCTGCTGAAGGCCGGTGTCGCCGGTTTGGCTGCCGTCACCGCACCCGCCATCGTTACCCGCGCGCAAGCCTTGCCCAAATCCATCCGCATCGCCGGCGGCGTAAATTTCGCCCAGGGCCAGTTGCAATTGACTGGCTATGCCGCCGTGATTGAGCATCAGGGCTGGCTGGCGGCGGAACTGGACAAGCGTGGTGTGGCGCTGGAGCCGTTTGCCGTATCGCACAAGGCGACGGGTCCGCAGATCAATGAGGGCTTTGCCAACCGTTCCCTGGAATTCGCTTCCTATGGCGATCTGCCCACCATCATTTGCAATGCCAATGGTGTGCAGACACGGCTGCTGGTGCCCAATGGTATGGGCGGCAGCGGCGATACGTTCCTGGTGGTGCCTGTCGGGTCCGCGGCCAAGGATGTCGCCGATCTTAAGGGCAAGCGCATCGCGGTGCATCGCGGGCGGCCCTGGGAAATTCCCTTCTTCCGGCTGCTGGCGGCACGCGGCCTGTCACCATCCGACTTCACCATTTTGAATATCGACCCGATGACAGGGGCAGCGGCGGTATCAGCGGGCAAGATCGACGGGCTGTTCACCATGACCGATGCCTATCTTCTGGAAGAAAAGGGGGTGGCCCGCATCCTATGGTCCAGCAAGGGGCAGGGGCCGGAATGGAAGATGCGGACGGAAATGTTCGGGCGGAAAGATTTCATCGAAAGCCAGCCGGAGCTGACCCAGCTTGTCACCACCGCCTATATCAAGGCCGCGCATTGGGCCTCTGACCCGGCCAACAAGGATAAGTACCTGGAATTCCAGGGCCGGACGGGGACGCCACGCAGCGTGCTGAACCGTACCTATGACGAGCAGGGTGACGCATGGCGGCAGCGCTGGGCGCCTCTGTTTGCCCACGATATTGCCCAACGCTATCAGGACACGGTGCAATACGCCCTGGATAACAAGTTGATCCGCCAACGCATCGACGCCGCATCCCTTCTGGCACCGTCCTTTGCGGGTAATGCGTTGAAAAGCCTTGGTCTTGAAGGCTATTGGCGGGGGGAGGCATGATGGGCTTGGTATAATATACATTATTAAAATGTATATTATTGAAATTCACTGTTTGACACCGCAATTTCGGCGCCCTAAAATCCGAAGCACAAGAGTAGGGAATTTTCTCTGCTGTCCGATGCGGGAAGGGGAACGCGATGGCGCTGCAACCTGGCGGGCGGGAAGGACCGCCCGGTTTAATGACCTTCGACAGTCCGGGCTTTCACTCGCAAAGCATCCGGGCCAGCGCCGTCGTGTTCGAAGATCCGGCGTCGCGTCAGCTCTATGAGCGTATTGGCCGGATTGGCCCGTCGGAGGCGACGGTCCTGGTGGCGGGCGAGACGGGGACCGGCAAGGAGCTGGTCGCCCGTCTGCTGCACCGGTTGAGCCCGCGCGCCGCCCGGCCCTTCATCGCCATCAACTGCGCCGCCCTGCCGGAAAATCTTGTGGAGAGCGAGCTGTTCGGCCATGAGCGCGGCGCCTTCACGGGTGCGGTCAGTGCCAAGCGTGGCTGGTTTGAAGCGGCCCAGCACGGGACCCTGTTCCTGGATGAGATTGGTGACCTGCCCTTGTCAATGCAGGTGAAGCTTCTGCGGGTCTTGCAGGAGCGGGAGATTTCCCGGGTTGGGGGGCGCAGCGCCATTCCCATTGATGTCCGCATCATCGCCGCCAGCCATGTCAATCTGGAAGGGGCCGTGCGGGCCGGACGGTTCCGGGAGGATCTGTATTTCCGCCTGAATGTGGCCCAAATCCGGGTGCCGGCGTTGCGCGAACGTCCTGCCGATATCCTGCCGCTGGCTGGGCATTTCCTGAAACTCTACGGTGACCGGTTGCGCATGCGCAGTATCGGTCTGTCACCCGCCGCAGAACGGCTGCTGACCGCCTATGCCTGGCCCGGGAATATCCGGGAGCTTGAGAATGTTATTCATCACGCTTTGCTGGTGATGAATGGGGAGGCGATCGGGCCGACCGATCTTAACTTGCCCGGACAGCGTATGCCGATGGAGGCATCGCATACGCCCCTGACCCAGGAAGCAGCGCCCCCCGGTTTTGATGCCGCCCTTTTGCCCTTGTTCGAAAGCGGGGCAGAGAACCTGTATGAGTTGGTCGAGGCCAAGCTGTTCCAGGCGGCGTATGAATATTGCCACCGCAATCAGCTACAGACGGCCAAGCTGCTGGGTATCAGCCGCAACATCCTGCGCCACCGGTTAAAGCAATATGGAATGCTGTAAGGCGGACCGGGTTTCCCCGATCCGCCTTTGCCGTTTTACTCTGCCGCCGCCAGATGGATGGTGCCGTCATCATCCACGGTGGCGGTCGATGGGATCAGGCCGCCCATGCGCCATTGCTGTTGCAGGACGCCGGGGCCGAAGGGCTTGGACCCGCCAAGGGCGGCGGCGGCCAGGATCTGAAAATGCGCGCCTTCCTCCAGAAACAGGATGGTGTTGGCCAGATCGATGATGCCCTTCTTGCTCCACACCGTGGCGCCGCCATTGGCCTCAATGATGCCGGGGACTTCCGTATCCTTGGCGATGCTGTCCAGGATGAAATCCACCTCCGGCTGCCGGCGGTTGATATAGACGGGCAGGCTGGCCGTTTTGCGGAAACGGCGGTTGGGCACGTAGAGCAGCGGCAGTTCGGCATGGGCCTGTGAATAGGCACCAAGGTTCGGGGTGTGGACATGGCTGATGGCCACGACATCATCATGGGTGCGGAACAGCTTGGTATAGCGTCCGCCGCCGGGCCCCGCACTCTTGCCCAAGTAGACGGTGCCGTCGAAGCCGACAACGCTGGTCTTCACCTCGTCCAGGTCATCGCCCCAGGGGCCGGCATAGTTGAGATTGACCAGGATCTGGCTGTCGGGGATGCGGATGGTGAAGCCCAGGGTGCCGGAGGGGGAGATGGTGCGGGTTTCCCGCAGGACGCGGAAGGCCTTGCGCGCATCCTTCTGCGCCTGGGTAACGAAGGCGAGCTGTTCGGCCGTCAGGCCGGGGGCGACGGTGTCGGTCATGGTTCTCTCCAGAAAACGAAGGGGTCAGGCGGCCTTGGCGGCGTCAAGCAGGGCGCGGATGCGGGGGATCACATGCTCACCCACGCGGTACGCCTCTTCCAGATGCGGGTTGGCGCCCAGGATAAAGCGATCGATCCCGGCCCGCGCGTAATCGGCGAGGGTGGCGGCCACGGTGTCGTAGGACCCGACCAGACCCACACCTTCCTCCCCGCGCAGGGCGGCGAAGCCGGCCCACTGATCATCGCTTCGCCGGAAACTGTCAAAGCCGGGACGGTCAGCGGGTTCGCCCGACAGGCGCTGCACCCGCCGGCCGGCGGCTTCCCACTGCCGGCGCAGATGATCCCATGCCGCCTCGTCAGAATGGCGGGTTATGATGTCGGCGGCCAGGGCGAAGCGCACCTCCCGACCGTCGGCACGGGCGCGCACATCGGCGATGCGGGCCTTCAGTTCGTCCAGCGGGGCAGGCGTCAGCAGATAGACATCGGCATGGCGGCCAGCGAGATCCAGCTCCCCCTCCGTATCGCCGGACAGGTGGATTTCCGGCAGCTTCTGTCCGGCCAGCGGGCCGGCGAAGCCACCCTTTTCGACCTCGTAATAGGTGCCCTTGTAATCGAAGGGAGCTTCATTCCAGAAGCCCTTGACGATGTCCAGGAACTCACCCGTGCGGGCCACCTGTTCCTCGCGCGACCGGCTGCGGCCATGCCAGGCGCCGTCTTCGCCATCATCGATATGCAGGTGCCAGGCAAGGCGGCCCGTGGTCAGGCGCTGAAAGCTGGTGGCGATCTTGGCGGCATAGACGGGGGCAATGAACTGTGCGGGGAAGGAGGGCAGCAGCTTCAGCCGCCGCACCTCCTGGGCCAGCGCCCCTGCCACGATCAGCGGTTCTTCCCCGCCGGACGTCTGCGGGATGGACAGGCCGTCAAACCCCGCCAGCTCCGCCGCGCGGGCCACCTGTACCAGAAGGTCGTAATAGGTGAAGCCGTCGCGGCTTGTGCCAGTGCGGGCAAAGTCCCGCTGGTGACCGGCGGGGTGGGCATAGTCGCCCCGGTTCCAGTCCTGGCGGTCGGCGGCGCGGCCATCACCCTGGGGCGGAAGGCGCCAATAGAACTCGATGCTCATCGCGGACACTCCATGCGGCCCGCCCCCGGTCCCCTGGACCTCCGGCGTGGCTTCCGTTATATTGGAGAAACTGTCCGCTAAATTCACACCATCGTGGATGGTGTGTCAATATATTTTACAGTTCGACGCTATAATGTCGGGAAGAAATCTCACCCGACCGACTGCGCATAGGTGATGACCATGTACATCACCGCTTCCTCATCGCCGGGATTGGCGTAGGAATGGGGCAGGTCGGCATTGAACCAGGTGGCGTCGCCGGCATCCAGGGTGACATGCTCCGTCCCGACGCTGATTTCGATCCGGCCTTTGGTGACCACGATATTTTCCACGGTACCCGGCGCATGGGCGCTGGCCTTTTCCAGGCTGCGCGGCTTGACGATCAGTTCGTAGAATTCAGTCTTGCGGTCGCCTTCGAACGGGAACAGGGCGCGTGAGGTGAAGCTGCCATCCTTGGAGGTCAGCAGCTTGGCATCGCCCGCCCGCATCACCCGAAGGTTGGCCCGTTCGCCCCCGCCCATCAGGGTGGAGAAGGGGATGTCCAGCGCCGAGGTGATCTTCCACAGCAGGCCGATGGTTGGCATGGACCTGCCCGTCTCGATCTGACCGATCATGGCACGGCTGACGCCGGCGGCCTTGGCCAGCGCCTCTAGCGACAGGCCGCGCTTGGTGCGGATGCGCTTCAGGTTGGCACCGATCAGCTCCCCCAGCTCATCCGCACTGGTGTCGGGCTTCACGGCTTCCAACGCGTCGTCCAGCATCTCGTCCTTGGCCATGGTGCGCAGCCTTCCACGCAGTAAGGGTTGTATTGGCAGCATGGCACAGGATGCAAAAACGTCCACTATATTTTACGAACGTATGTTATAACGTCCATTCAATAGAGCGGCATGATCCTGACCGTTGATACGCCTTGCGGTTTACCCAGCCGGCCACGGTTTTTCAAGCTGCCCACCGCCACATTCCCCATCCTTGGAGCCATTTCATGTCGAACGCCGTTCGTACATCTGCGCAGCCCGTCTCCCCCCTTTTCCTGGAACGCTGGTCGGCCCGGTCGCTGACGGGGGAGACGATCAGCGAGGCGGAACTGCTGACCCTGTTCGAAGCGGCTCGGTGGGCGCCGTCAGGCTTCAATCAGCAACCCTGGCGCTTTGTCTATGCACGGCGTGAGGGCGACCATTTTCCGCTGTTCCTGAACCTGCTGGCAGAGACCAACCGCCCCTGGGCGGAGAAGGCGGCGGCCATTGTCTTTGTCCTGTCGGAAAAGCGGTTTGAACGGAACGGCGAGTGGCATGACAGCACCTCGCACGCCTTTGACACCGGCGCTGCCGCCTTCAGCCTGTCTCTGCAAGCCAGTATCCTGGGCTGGAACACCCGTACGGTGGGCGGCATCAACCGGGCCGATGCCAAGCTGGCGCTGGGCGTTCCCGATGATTACAGCATCAATGTCGCCATCGTCATCGGGCGGCGCGGGACTGCTGATGAACTGCCGGAAAAGTACCGGGCGCGTGAGGTGCTGACCGACCGTCTGCCCCTGGATAAGATCGTGGCGGAGGGGCGGTTCGCGGCGGCATAAGGGCGTGATTTCGGAGTTGCACGGGGGCGTCCTCCCGTTCGGGTGCCGTCCCCGTGCAACAAGATGAACCAGAAAATAAGGTGTGTTACACGGAAGGCGGTTTTATCGGTTCATTCGGAGGCGGATGACACCACACTCCCGTTCAAGGCCGTGCTGACGCTATAAGGGCGTTGATAACGTCCATTATATCAGCGTCACCCGGCTCTTGAAACAGTTAGGGGCCGTCTTGTGACGGCCCCTTTTCTGTTGTCACGCCCTGCTGTCCAGCAGCTTGCGGGCCGCCTCCAGCGGTCGCGGGTCGGCCCAGGCGCGCAGGTCGAAATCATGGTCCAGGAAGCCATGGACCCAGAGGAACTTCTTCTGCTGATCAAACAGGGACAGACGTTCCTCCGACAGGTCGGGATGCAGGTTGCGGTGGAAATCCGGGCCATAGGCAGCCGTCACGGCATCACGGCTGCCGCGCGTTTCGGCCTGCAGGATGTCCTTCACCCCGTCCAGATTGCCAGCGGCCCAGTCGGCGGCGCGCAGGGTCTGCGCCAGGAAACGCACCACCAGATCGAAATGGTTTTCCAGCAGGTGGTTGTTTACCGTGATGGGGCGCGGGGTGCCGTTATTCACCCGGAAGCGGCGTTCGGGCAGTTTGTCCAGATCGATGCCGACCACCACGCCATGCTGACGGGCGGCGTCAACGGCGGATGCCCCCTTCACATAGATGGCGTCAACCTTGCCGGACACCAGCGCATCCAGCGCCCACAGGCCGCCCAGGGCGCCGACGCGATCATCGCCGCCGGCCAGATCGCCCCGGCCATTGCCACGGCCCGACGCCACCTCCACAAATTCGACATCGTCAAAGGTCAGGCCCGCGAAGGACAGGGCGCCCTTATAGCCGTGCAGGGACATGCCGCGCGCGATGGAGGTGCCGCGCACATGGTCGGGGATCGGGTTCTCATTATAGGAGGGCAGGGCCAGACGCTTGCCCTTCAGGTGCTTGGCCTCCGTGATGCCGCTGTCGGGGCGGACCAGGATGGACTGCCATTCATCGATCCATGTCAGACCGATCAGGCGGGTCGGGGCGCCTTGGGCACGGGCACCCAGCGCCAACATATTGCCACCCTCCCGGATCAGCGAGGTCAGGGCATGGTCATAATG
>JAEMSB010000027.1:0-219 GCA_016463045.1 Niveispirillum sp. | reverse complement strand
TCACCCAGCCAGCCCAGCTTGTAAGCCAGACCGGTGGCGGTGGGCACGGGGCAGCGGGTGAACCAGATCTTGTCCAGGGTGCTGTCGGCGGCATCGGTGGCCGGGGCGTGGATGTCGGGCATGGGTGTTTCCTTCAAGCGAGGGAGGAAGGCGGGCGGGCGTGTGCCGGCGACGTCGGCATGGGTGCGGACGAAGGGCGGGCGCGGGGCTGTGTGGGAT
>JAEMSB010000406.1 GCA_016463045.1 Niveispirillum sp. | reverse complement strand
GTCCAGTTTCATGGAACTGAGGTATTGATGCCCTGAAATCCCGTGAGAGTCGGCATTCACCGAAGTCTAAAAGTATGGCCACATTGCAGTGCAGCGTGAATCACCGCACTGCGATGTGGCATTTTTGCAGCGCCAGCGCTAGACAGCGGTCCTGAGCGTGATCGCATGCCGGCAATCCAGGCAATCTGCGGTTTTCCGTACCGATCCTATCGCTTCAAACTCTTCAATCTGATTGTATGGAGTAACTGAACATACATTATATCATATAAATATACTATGGGAGCGGTAACAAATTCGATTGACGACCCGCTCTCATTAGATAATAGTGCCTTTCAAAATATGGGATATGCGCTGAGGGCAAAAGGGGTG
The DNA here is from genome assembly GCA_016463045.1 of Niveispirillum sp. Lineage (GTDB taxonomy): Bacteria > Pseudomonadota > Alphaproteobacteria > Azospirillales > Azospirillaceae > Niveispirillum. The sequence continues at coordinate 4,227 of JAEMSB010000406.1, read as the reverse complement.
ATCCCCGTCCCCCGGCGCGTTGGCAAATCATCGAAAAGCCAAGTAGGGAGGTCACTCGTGAAGAAGTGTGTAGTCAGCCGTCGCGGACGGCTGCTGAGCGGCACCGCCATTGCTGCCGCCGCCTTTGTTGGCGTCGCGTTGCCAGCGTTGGCACAGTCCACCCCCGCCTCGAACGACGTGCTGGAAGAGGTGGTGGTCACCGGCTCGCGCATTCCGCGCGCCTTCTCTGCCCCCACGCCCGTGAATGTGGTGGGTGCGGAAGAGGTGAAGCTGTCCGGTAACGTCAATATCGAGAAGATGTTGGCACAGCTGCCGCAGGCCGTCGCCTCGCAGTTGGGCAGCGCCACTTCCAACACGGTTCCCGGCGGCTTTGCCGATGTGAACCTGCGTGGCTTCGGGGCCACCCGCAATCTGGTACTGGTCAATGGTCGTCGCTTCGCCATCTATGGGCCGGAGCAGGTGACCGACCTGAACACCATCCCGTCCACCCTGATTGCGCGCACCGAAATCGTCACCGGCGGTTCGTCGGCGGTATACGGGTCCGATGCCATCACGGGCGTCGTGAACTTCATCATGCGCGACGATTTCGAAGGTGTCGAAGCCCGCGCCCAGATCAATCTGGACCAGCCGACGACCACCCCTACCTATAATGTCGACATCACCGCGGGCGGCAATTTCGCCAATGGCCGCGGCAATGTCGTGGTGGCTGGCAACTTCCTGGATCGTGGCGCCATCACGCGCGGCGACCGGGGCAGCTTTGCCTATGACAGCCTCTCCGATGGCTGCGTGGTTAAGGGCTCGGGCAGCGCCAATGGCGCCGGCACGCCCTTCAGCCCGCCGGCGGGCCAGGGCTGCGTCGCCGGTGGTGGCGAGTTGGGCTTTATCCGGGGCGGGTCGGGCGATATTCCCAATGGCCGTTTCTCGGGCATTCCGTCGTTTGGCGGGTCCAATGCCGCCCTGAACGCCGCCTATAGCGCTGCCGGCCTGGGATCGCTGGGCTCACGCGGGTTTACCTTCAACGATGGCGGCACGACGGCCCGCCCGGCGGTGACGCCGCAGGACGATTTCAACCTGGGTCCGGACAATTACCTGATCCAGCCGCAGCGCCGCGTAATGCTGAACAGCTTCGGCCATTATGATTTCACGGACAAGATCCGTGGCTTCATGGAGCTGCATTATTCCAACAACGTGGTCGACGCCCGTCTGGCCCCGACCAATGTCGGCGCGCCGACCCTGTTCAATGTGAACAATCCCTATCTGTCGCCCGCCATGCAGGAGGTTTTCCGGCAGTTGGACCTGGCGGAAACCGGCACGACGACCGTGACCAGTGGCACGGCCACCCGCACCACCACGCGTGGTGATGGTCTGGCCCTGGTCACCGCTGGTCGCCGCTATGTGGAGGTCGGTCCCCGTCGCGCCACGGAACGCCGCAACACCTATCGCGGCGCCTGGGGTTTCGACTGGGATCTGGGCAGTGCTTCGGAGGATTTCTTCTCCGACCTGAACTTCAACACCTATTACACCTACGCCAGGACCGAGAATACGCTGCTGCTGCAGAACGCCATTTCGCGCTCCCGGCTGCAGGCCTCGCTGCTCGCCAATGGTACCACGCCGCCGGTCTGTAACATCTTCGGCGCCAATATCTCCGCCGCGTGCCGCACGGCCATCGCCATCAACGCCACCAACTCCACCGTCGCCACCCAGCAGACGGCCCAGGCCAGCGTGACGGGCAAGCTGTTCCCGATGCCGGCGGGCGATGTCGGTTTCTCCACCGGTGTGGAATGGCGTGACACCAGCGCCACCTTCACGCCCGACAGCTTCCTGGCGTCGGGCGACGTGGCGGGCTTCAACCCCGGCCTGCCGACCCGGGGCAGCACCAGCGTCAAGGAAGTGTTCGGCGAACTGAACATTCCGCTGCTGCGCGATCTGCCGATGGTGGATGCGTTGGAGGCCAATGGCGCCTTCCGCTATTCCGACTATTCCCTGTCGGGTATCGGTTCGGTCTGGACCTATTCCAGTGGTCTGGATTACCGCGCCACCAGCGATATCGCCTTCCGTGGGCAGTATCAGCGCGCCATCCGTGCGCCCAACGTGAACGAGCTGTTCGGCGGCATCAACCGCGTGGTCAGCGTCGCCACCGACCCCTGTTCGTCCCGTGCCCCGGCGGCGCAGCAGACGGCGGCGGTGCGCGCCATCTGTGCGGCGACCGGCGTTCCCACCGCCAATATCTTCACGGCGGCGGTGCAGCCCAACACCATCTTCGGTGCCGATTTCGGCGGCAACCCGAACCTGCGTGAGGAACGGTCCGACACCTACACATTCGGCACCATCCTGACGCCGGAATTCGTGCCCGGCCTGAACCTGTCGGTCGATTACTTCAAGATCAAGCTGGACGGCGCCATCTCGGCCCTGGGCGGCGGCCTGCAGAACACGCTGAACCTTTGCTATAACGTCATCCAGGACGCCAACAGCGAGTTCTGCCGCGCCATCAACCGCAACCCGACGACGGGCGAGATCAACGATCCGTATGTGGCCAAGATCCTGAACGCCAATACGGGCCGGTTGCAGACCTCGGGCATCGATCTGGCGGCACGCTATTCCTTCGCCGCCGATTTCGGCTTCCCCGGCCTGTCGGACGTGTCGTCCTTCGACATTTCCACCAGCTACACCTTCCTGGATGATTTCACCTCTACGCCTGTGGCGGCGTTCCCCAACATCCAGAACCATTGCGAGGGCTCGTTCGGCCCGACCTGCGGTCAGCCGCTGCCGGTCTGGCGGGGCAGCACCCGCGTCAGCTGGAATGTCGATGCCTTGCAGCTGTCGGTTCGCCACCGCTATGTCGGCAAGGTGACCACCGACCGTTACATTGTGCCCAAGCGGCAGGGTTCCGCCGCCACGCCGGCCCTGACCAGCATCGCCTACCCGACGCTGGCCGCACAGAACTACTTCGACGTCTCCTTCAACTATGATTTCAGCGACAGCCTGCAGGTTTTCGGCGGCGTGAACAATGCGTTCAACAACCGTCCGCCGATCACCACACAGGGACCGAACTCCAACACCTTCTCGGCCACCTATGACGTGCTGGGGCCGGAGTTCTTCCTGGGCGCCACGGTGAAGTTCTAAAGTCGTTTCCGTAGGTCAGGTCGAGCGTCAGCGAGCCCTGACAGAGAAGGCTTTCAATCCTTTGCTGTCAGGGCTCGCCTGCGGCTCGACCTGACCTACGGCAATCAAGAAATCGGGAGGGTGAAGATGTTCGACCGCCGTTCGCTTGTCATGGGTGCCGGGGCGATGGCCGGTGTCGGCATGGTTGCCGGGGCTGCCACCGCCAAGACCCAGCCGGCCCAGGGCGGGCCGTTCCAGGTCTTTCAGGCCGATATCCGCCAGTTCGGGGCCAAGGGTGACGGCAGCGCCATCGACACGCCCGCCATCAACAAGGCCATCGACTATGTGGCCGAACGCGGTGGCGGCACTGTCTATTTCCCGCCGGGTACCTATGCCTGCTACACGATCCGGCTGAAAAGCCGCATCACGCTGTATCTGGAACAGGGCGCCACCATCCTGGCGGCGGCCCCCACCGAAACCCAGGGCTATGACCATCCCGAGCCGATCCCGGAATGGAACAAGTATCAGGATTTCGGCCACAGCCACTGGCGCAACAGCCTGATCTGGGGCGAGGGGCTGCATGATGTTGCCATCATCGGTCCCGGTCTGATCTGGGGCAAGGGGCTGGGGCGTGGCGATGGCAAGGATAATTGGCTGAAGGACCCGTCCGGTCCCGGCACCGGTAACAAGGCCATCGCGCTGAAATGGTGCCGCAACGTCCTGCTGCGTGATTTCAAGGTGCTGGAGGGGGGCTGGTTCGCCCTGCTGGCCACCGGCGTCGACAATATGACCATCGACAATCTGCTGGTCGATACCAACCGCGACGGGTTCGATATCGATTGCTGCAAGAATGTCCGGGTCACCAACTGCACCGTCAATTCCCCCTATGACGACGCCATCTGCCCCAAATCCAGCTTCGGCCTGGGTGAGGCGCGGGTGACGGAAAACCTGACTATTTCCGACTGTCTGGTGACGGGCAATTATCAGGTCGGGTCCGTCCTGGACGGCACCTGGAAGAAGATGCCTGCCGATTTTGCGCCCCTGATCCATGGGCGGATTAAGTTCGGCACGGAAACCAATGGCGGCTTCCGCAACATCACCATCACCAACTGCATCTTCGAGGAT
>JAEMSB010000405.1:2086-4606 GCA_016463045.1 Niveispirillum sp. | reverse complement strand
GTACCGGGGAAGCGGCCATGGACGCTGTCATATTTCAGCAGGTGGGCGTTGGAATTGGCGTCGGCCAGATCGTTGATGGCGACGACCACGATATCCTTGCGGCCGCTTTCGATGAGCGCGCGCAGAACCAGACGGCCAATACGCCCGAACCCGTTGATCGCAACTTTGACAGCCATGCTTTCCTCCGATTGAACGACGCCCGCGCCGGCTCTGGCACGGGGGCCGATGGGCCGTGGGACGACCCATGTTCCAAGCCCGAATTAACCCTTGAACCCCCCGCATACAAGGGCGCAACCGTCCCTTCCGCCATGCGTGAAGCGCACGGGTTGCAGCTTAGTTTTTTTGCGGGAAGGGCGCAATTCAGGTAATGGCGTTACCAACGTGACTCTTTGTGGTCAGTGTTCTCCAATGTACAGGCGGCGCTGGTGATAGCGCATTTCAAGCCAACGGCTTGTTTCATAGGGTTACCGCGACGGTGCGGCCTCGTTATCCGTCCAGGTTGCCTTTGCGGAATATCGTCAGCTATCATTGAAAAATGTGCATGAGATTGGAAGTGATATCCACATGTCTGCAAGAACAAGTATTAGCGACATTTCTGATTATCGGAAACTCTGTGCTGAGGCGGCAGAAATAGACGAGATTTTTGGTAGTTTTCGGAATCATCCGATTTACAAATCCATTGTGGAAACAGTGAGTAGTGAATATGGATCTCAATATGCGGCATTGGCATTTAACAAATACCCTAAAATTCTAGATTATATGGATGAGTTCAGGCGTAATGATCTCTATGGTGGGCCACAAATGTTCCGATACAGAAGTATCGGGGCATTCTCACCAACAACTCTTCGCTATATCAAGTTCGCAATCGATATTCGGGAGCTGTTCGGTGACCTTGATGGAATGCGTATTGCGGAGATCGGAGTTGGTTACGGCGGGCAGTGTCGTATTTTAAGTGCTCTTTTCAAGCTAAAATCTTACGATCTCTTCGACCTCCCTGAGCCACTTCAACTGGCCCAGCGATATCTGGGTGCTTTTTATTTGGATAACTTATATTTTCGCGATATAGATGCTGATGAATTTAGTGATTATGATCTCGTCATCAGTAATTATGCCATCAGTGAAATCGAAAAATCAACACAGGATAAGTATATTGAAAGATTAATATTAAAATCTAAACATGGCTTCATTGCGTGCAATCAACAGTTTTTTAAATTCTCATATCCGGGATTTTCGTATGATTCTAACGATTTTTGCAAAAAAATTCCTGGCGCGCGCCAATCACCGGACTGGCGAGATGAGGTTAGCACTAACCGTTTGATATTCTGGTAACTTCCATAGTGTATGAAAATGACAACGGCATCCGGGCATATCCACGGATGCCGTTGTCATCACAACCTTCGGCAATAAAGAACAGGCTTACAGCCGTTCCTTCGCCGCCTTGACGATGGCATCCGCCGTGATGCCGAAATGCTCATACAGTTCCTGATACGGCGCGCTTTCGCCGAAGCCGGGCATGCCGATGAACACGCCCTTTTCCCCGATCCAGCGGTCCCAGCCAAAGCGGACCATGGCTTCAACGCCGATGCGCAGACCATCGCCCAGCACGGCCTTCTGATAGGCCTCCGGCTGTTCAGCGAACAGTTCCCAGGACGGCATGGAGACCAGGGCCGTGGGGATGCCCTCGGCTTCCAGCTTCTCACGCGCGTTGAAGGCGATCTCCACCTCCGACCCCGTGGCCAGAAGGGTGACCTTGCGAGGACCAGAAGCCTCACGCAGGACATAGGCGCCCTTTGCGGACAGGTTTTCGTCCGTGTGCTCCACGCGCATTGTCGCCAGGTTCTGGCGGGTCAGCGCCAGGACGCTGGGCCGTGTCTTGGCGTCGAGCGCGATTTCCCAGGCTTCCGCCGCTTCCACGGCGTCGGCGGGGCGCAGGACGAGCAGGTTGGGGATGCAGCGCAGCGCCGGGATATGTTCCACGGGCTGGTGCGTCGGGCCGTCTTCGCCCAGGCCGATGCTGTCATGAGTCATGACATGGATGACCCGCTGCTTCATCAGGGCACCCAGGCGGATGGCCGGGCGGCTATAGTCGGAGAAGGCCAGGAAGGTGCCGGAATAGGGGATGATGCCGCCATGCAGGGCCATGCCGTTCATGATGGCGGCCATGCCATGCTCACGCACGCCGTAATGGACGTAACGGCCATCCCAGCTGTTCTTCTGCACGGCCTTGGACAGGGCCTTGACGCGGGTATTGTTGGACCCGGTCAGGTCGGCGGAACCGCCCATCATTTCCGGCATCAGCGGGACGATGACGTCCAGCGTGTTGCCCGACGACTGGCGGGTGGCGATCTTCGGGCGGGATTCCGACACGGCCTTCTTATGGGCGTGCAGGGCGGCGCGCGCCTCTGCCGACAGGTCGCCGGCGATGGCGGCCTTGAAGGCCAGACGGTTGGGCGAACGCGCCAGACGCTTGACCCAGGCATCGACGGCCACATGGCCACGGTCACCGAAATGGCGCCAGGC
>JAEMSB010000405.1:0-2076 GCA_016463045.1 Niveispirillum sp. | reverse complement strand
TTCAGGGCCTTGCGCGCGCCTTCGATCTCGGCGGCGCCCAGCGGGCTGCCATGGCTGCCGGCGGTGTTGGCCTTGGTCGGCGCGCCATAGCCGATGGTGGTGCGGCAGGCGATCAGCGACGGCTTGTCCGTCAGCTTGGCCGCCGCAATGGCCTTGGCGACCGCTACCGGGTCATGACCGTCAACGGCGGACACGTCCCAGTTATAGGCGGCGTAGCGGGCCTTCACATCCTCGGTGAAGGAGAGGTCGGTGGAACCGTCGATGCTGATGCGGTTGTCATCCCACAGCACGATCAGCTTGGACAGGCCCAGATGGCCCGCCAGCGAGCAGGCCTCGTGGCTGATGCCTTCCTGCAGGTCGCCGTCGCCGGCGATGACATAGGTCGTGTGATCGACCAGATCGTCGCCAAAGCGGGCATTCAGGATGCGCTCGGCCATGGCGAAGCCGACGGCGGTGGAGATGCCCTGACCCAGCGGGCCGGTGGTCATCTCGATGCCGCGCGCCATGCCGAATTCCGGGTGGCCGGCGGTCTTGGCGCCCATCTGACGGAACCGCTTGATCTCGTCCAGCGTGATGTCTTCATACCCGGTCAGGTACATCAGGCTGTATTGCAGCATCGAGCCGTGGCCCGCCGACAGGATGAACCGGTCGCGGTCGGCCCAGTCGGGGCGCTTCGGATCGAACTTCAAAAACTGCGTGAACAGGACGGTCGCGACGTCGGCCATGCCCATCGGCATGCCGGGATGTCCGGACTTGGCGGCTTCCACCGCGTCCATGGACAGGGCGCGGATGGCGTTGGCGAGATCGGCGTGGGACACGCCAGCGGTCAGATCGGACGACATTGCGCGAAGGGCCTTTCATGCGGGGCGCCGGCCTTTGGGTCTGGCCGGACATTGCTCTAACAAAGCGCTGTACTTGGTGCTGTGTCGCAACAGGACAGACGGGCGGCGGCAACCGTCCCGGTCCGACGGCCAATACCCCCCGAATGGTGGCCGCAAATTGGCCAAAAGCATCGGGGGGGTCAAGCGACAGCCAAGCATGGCGGATGCCCGGCCATGGGGGTGGTCCAAAAGGCGGATTCCAGCGTTTTTCGCGGTGCGAATGTTGACGTAGGGGGAGGGCGGCCCCTAAGGTCTGTCGTCTGTGCCGTATATGGTGCCGGCATCCGTCCACCCGCCCTGAATGAGCCCCGCCTTGGACAGCCTCACCGCCGCGCTGGAGCGCCTGGATAAGTCCATCGGCCTGCTGGACCGCGCCCTGACGCGCCGTCTGGAACGGTTGGACGCCGGGGCCGGTACGGCTGGCTGGTTGGCGGAAAAGCTGCGGCTGGAAGCGGAACTGGCGGCGGCACGCCATGGCGAACGCCAGGCACAGGAACAGGCCCGCGTCATGAAGGTTCGCCTGGACGCGGCGATTTCACGCCTGCAGGGCGTGCTTGAGGAAGGTTGATCATGCGTCGCGTCGATTTCACTCTGAATGGCCGTAACCACTCGCTGAGCTGCGAGGATGGGCAGGAACAGCGCCTGCTGGAACTGGCCGCCTATGTCGATGCCCGTATGCAGGAACTGACGGGCGGTGCGGCGGGTCATGAGGTGCAGAACCTGATCGCCACCTGTATCGTGCTGGCGGATGAGTTGATGGAGGCGCGGGCCGAGGTCAAGTCGCTGCGCGCCGGCCATGCCCCGGCCCCTATTGTGCATCAGCCGGCCCCGGCAACAGCCCCGGCGGATGAGGCAAAAGTGGTTGCTGCCGTTGATACGCTGGCAAAACGCATCGAAGACATTGCAGCGCGGCTTGAACGCGCCTAAATAGGATACAGGAAGTTGGCTGCCTGGTGCGTCAGGTCGCTTTATCCCCGGGGCCGATAATCATTCCTCGAGGGGGCTGTCCCTACCGGCGCCGTGGTGTCGGCATATGGCTCCCACCTGTTTGCACAGGTCACGAGGGATAGCATTCACCAACGGCCAAGGCGGCCATCTTCCGCTTTTCCTCGCCACTGAACTTGGTTGACCCATGACCGACCTGGACGTCGATCTGATCGCCCAGGCCAAGCAGGCCGCTCGCGTCCAGGCGCGT
>JAEMSB010000404.1 GCA_016463045.1 Niveispirillum sp. | reverse complement strand
GCCCCGTCCAGCCGGTATGTCACCCCCCGCGCCACAACGAACAGCATCAGGCCCAGCACGGAAGACAGGAAATGCGCCCCCTCCACCAGCGGCAGGGGCAGCAGGCCCGACAACAGGTCCAGGCGCGCATCATCGGCGGGCGTGACCCCGGAAAAGACCAGCATGCTGGCCAGCAGCAGGGTCAGCGCGCCCAGCACGGGCGGGGCCAGCCGGCGACCGGCCCGCACCACGCGCGTATCGGCCAGCATGACCGCGACCCGTCGTGTCTCCAGCAGGGCCACGGCAACACCCGCCAGCAGCAGCGGTACGACGTGATAGACGACCCGGTACAGCAGCAGCGCCCCCAACACCTGTTCGGTATCGGCCCGGCCCGCCACCGCCGCCATCACCACCGTCTCGAACACGCCCAACCCGGCGGGCACATGGCTCAACACGCCCAGCCCGATGGCCACCGCATAGATGGCGATGAAGGAGGGCAGGTCGATATTAGCACTGGCCGGCAGCAGCACCCACAGCACCGTACCCGCCGCCGCAATATCCACGATGGTCGCCAGGAACTGGATGATCAGCAGGCGCGGGGCCGGCGGCTCCACCGACCAGCGACCGACCTTCACCGTCTGATGCCGCCCCGACGCCACGACCAGTGCGGCCAGCAGGCAGAGGCCGACCGCCCCCACCCCATGCCCGATCCAGCCGGGCATCCCCATGCCCGTGACATCACCGGCAATGAACAGGCCCAGCGCCGTCACCCCCGCGACACCCAGGCCAAAGGTGGCCGTAACGAACCCGACGATCCGCGCCACCTCCTCCGGTTCCAGCCCGTGCGGCGTATAGAACCGATAGCGGATGGCGCCCGCCGTCAGCGGCCCGAACCCCACCGTGTTGCCCACCGCGTAGGCACAGAAGGAGGTGAGGCCGATCACCGGATAGGGCACGCGCCGCCCGACATAGCGCAGTGCCGTCCAGTCATAGAAGGTCAGGGCCAGGAAACTCACCCCCGTGGCGGCCAGCGCCACCGCCAGCGCCCATCCCGGCGTGGCGCGCAGGGCGTCCACCACCTCCTGATACGAAATCTCCGCCGCCAGGTGCGACAAGGCCGTCCAGGCCAGCGCGCCGACAGCCAGGATCACCAGTCCCGTCAGCCCGCCCTTGACCCAGCCGCGCCACGGAACCCTTCCCACATCGCCCGTCACATCCGCCATGATCCGCGATCACCCCTTCTGGACCTTGCTGCCCCGGTCCTTTCCGGTTGTCATCGGCCAACTTCCTGCACACGGCAAATTACTTCTATGTCATCCTATGCCCATCGTTAACAAGATGGAGCCACCGTGTCGTGACCGGAACCGCGCACCCGTCCACCAACAATCTCGATGCTTTCTGGATGCCGTTCACCGCGAACCGGCAGTTCAAGCAGACGCCGCGCCTGCTGGTTTCGGCCAGCGGCATGTATTACCGCACCGATGATGGCCGCCCCATTCTGGATGGTACCGCCGGCCTCTGGTGCGTGAATGCCGGCCATTGCCGGCCAGAGATTGTGAAGGCGATCCAGGCACAGGCCGCCGAAATGGACTATGCGCCCGCCTTTCAGATGGGCCATCCCGGTGCGTTCGACTTCGCGTCACAGCTCACGGCCCTGCTGCCACCCGGCCTGGACCATGTGTTTTTCACCAATTCCGGGTCAGAATCGGTGGATACCGCGCTCAAGGTGGCGCTGGCCTATCATCGCGCGCGTGGGGAGGGGCAGCGCACCCGCTTCATCGGGCGCGAACGCGGTTATCATGGCGTCGGTTTCGGCGGCATCTCCGTCGGCGGCATCGTCACCAACCGCAAGGCGTTCGGCACCATGCTGCCCGGCGTCGATCACCTGCCCCACACCCATGACCGGTCACAACAGGCCTTCTCGCGCGGGCAGCCGGAATGGGGCGCGCATCTGGCAGATGAACTGGAACGTATCGTCGCCCTGCACGATGCCAGCACCATCGCCGCCGTGATCGTCGAACCGGTCGCCTGCTCCACCGGCGTGCTGGTCCCGCCTAAGGGTTATCTGGAACGGCTGCGCGCCATTTGTGACAAGCATGGCCTGCTGCTGATCTTTGATGAGGTGATTACCGGCTTTGGCCGCCTGGGCACGCCGTTCGCCACCGATTATTTCGGCGTCGTGCCCGACATCATCACCGCCGCCAAGGGCCTGACCAACGCCACAGTGCCCATGGGCGCCGTGTTCTTCCAAAAGAAGATCTACGACGCCTTCATGACGGGGGCGGAGCATATGATTGAGCTGTTCCACGGCTACACCTATTCCGGCCACCCCTTGGCCGCCGCCGCCGGTCTGGCGACGCTGAAGGTCTATAAGGATGAAGGATTGCTGACGCGCGCGGCGGATCTCAACGATTACTGGGCCGACGCCGTGCATTCGCTGAAGGATGCGCGCCATGTCATCGACATCCGCAATCTGGGCCTGATCGGCGCCATCGAGCTGGAACCGCTGCCCGGCCAGCCCACCAAGCGCGCGTTTACCACCTTCCTGAAATGTTTTGAGAAAGGCGTCCTGATCCGTACGACCGGCGACATCATCGCGCTGTCCCCGCCGCTGATCGTGGAGAAATCCCAGATCGACCAGATCGTGGAAACCATCCGCGAGGCGTTGAACACCATCGATTGACACCCGTAGGTCAGGTCGAGCGCGGCGCGCGAGCCCTGACCTACGGCATTTCCAACCAACCCACAGGCCCCGCCCATGTCCGATCCGCTCGACACAAAATCCGGCCTCTGGAACCCCGATCTGGCGCCGGTCCCGGCGGAACGGCGGACCTGGAACTGGGTGCATTATGCCTCGCTCTGGATCGGCATGGTCATGTGCATCCCCGCCTACCTGCTGGCGTCAGGCTTGATCCAGCAAGGCATGTCGGCGGGACAGGCGGTGTTGACGGTACTGGCCGGCAACCTGATCGTGCTGGTCCCTATGGTCCTGATCGGCCATTCGGGGGCAAAATATGGCCTGCCCTTCGCCGTCATCGTGCGATCCAGCTTCGGCACACGCGGCAATAAACTGCCCGCCGCCCTGCGCGCGCTCATCGCCTGCGGCTGGTTCGGTATTCAATGCTGGGTGGGTGGCAGCGCCATCTATGCCATCGCCAATATCATGACGGGCGGCGCCCTGGCGGGGGACAAGATCGCGGCGCTGGGCATCGATGCCGGACAGTTGGCCTGCTTCCTGTTCTTCTGGGCCCTGCATCTCTGGTTCATCAAACGCGGGCCGGACAGTATCCGCTGGATCGAAACGGTCACGGCACCGTTGAAGATCCTGATCATGCTGGCCCTGCTCTGGTGGGCCTGGGACAAGGCCGGCGGCTTCGGCCACCTCCTTTCCGCCCCCTCACAATTCGTGACCGGTGGTGCCAAGGAAGGGCAGTTCTGGGCCGTATTCTGGCCGGGACTGACGGCCATGGTCGGCTTCTGGTCCACGCTGGCCATCAATATCCCGGACTTCACGCGGTTCGCGAAAAGCCAGAAGGATCAGATGCTGGGCCAGTCCTTGGGCCTGCCCATCCCCATGGCCCTGCTGGCCTTCGTCTCCGTCGCCGTCACCTCGGCCACCATCGTCATCTATGGCGAGGCGGTTTGGGACCCGGTTGATCTGGCGGGCCGGTTGGAAGGCATTGCGGTCGCCATCGGCCTGATCATCATCACCATCGATACCTTGTGCGTGAACCTCGCCGCCAACACCGTCGGCCCCGCCTATGATTTCTCAGCCATCTTCCCCCGCCATGTCAGCTTCGCGACGGGCGGCTACATCACCGCCGGTATCGGCATCGCCATGATGCCCTGGAAACTGATCGAAACGACGGACGGCTACATCTTCACCTGGCTGATCGGCTATGGCGCGCTGCTGGGGCCGCTGTTGGGCATCATGCTGGCCGATTACTGGCTGATCCGCCGACAGGTGCTGAACGTCCCGGCCTTGTTCGATGCACAAGGCGAATACCGCTTCCGGTCCGGTTGGAACCCCGCTGCCCTGATCGCCTTTACGCTCGCCGTGCTGCCCAACCTGCCCGGCTTCCTGCACGCGGCCTTCCCCGGCGCTTTCGCGGGCGTACCGGGCTTCTTCGTCGAACTTTACAACTACGCCTGGTTCGTGGGGTTGGGCATTTCAGCGTTGGTGTATCTGGGGCTGATGCGCCGACCCTGACCTACGCCATCTCCCGCAACACCGCCCTGACCGGCGCCGCATCCGCGCCCTCAAGCCGGATGGGCAGCGCGATCAGCTCATATACCCCGTCCGGCACCCCATCCAGGACCAGCCCTTCCAGGATACGCATGTCATGCCGGCGTACCGCATGGTGGGCGTCCAGGGTCTTGCTACTCTCCGGGTCCACCGACGGCGCATCCGTGCCGATCAACCGCACGCCGCGTTCGGCCAGCGCCGTGATCAGCCCGGCATCAATGGCTGTAAAGTCACTGACCCACCCGTCCGGAAACCGGCCGAACGTGTGCAGCAGCACCCGCGTGATCCCCTCATTCAACACCGGCAGCACATGCTCGACCGTGACCAGTTCGGCACCCGGCGGCACAGTCACCACCTGCGCCGGCCCCAGATAGACCTCCAGGTCCAGCGCCCCGATCCCCGCGCCCGCGGCATCATAATGC
>JAEMSB010000403.1 GCA_016463045.1 Niveispirillum sp. | reverse complement strand
TCGTCAGGGCTCGCCTTCGGCTCGACCCGACCTACGGCTCTGCGCTCTGGCCCTCGCCATCCTCTCCCCCCTCACCCTGCTCTCCCCCCTGCCCGCCTTCGCCGCCGACGCGCCGCTGCTGCATCCGATGTTTCAGGATCATGGTGTGCTGCAACGGGACCGGCCCATCCAGGTCTGGGGTGATGCCAAGCCAGGGGAGAGTGTGACGGTCACCCTGGGCGAGGCGAAGGCCACCGCCAAGGCCGGCAAGGATGGGCGCTGGCAGGCCACCCTGCCGGCGCGCACGGCCGGCGGCCCCTTCACCCTGACGGCAAAAAGCGGCGGCGCCGAACAATCGGCGACCGATGTCCTGGTCGGTGATGTTTATCTCTGTTCAGGTCAGTCCAACATGGAGATGCAGGTTCGCCGCTCCCTTGATGCCTGGGTGGAGACAGGTACACGCGCCAACCAGCCGCAGATGCGTTATCTGAATGTAGAGCGTGACACGGCCACAGCCGTGAAGCGGACCTTCGGCAAGCCGGTGAACTGGCAGGTGATCTCCCCGCAGAATGTCGGCGACATGTCCGCGGTCTGCTACTTCTTCGGTCGGGAGATGCGCAAGCTGGAGGAAGTGCCCGTCGGCCTGATCAACACCGCCTGGGGCGGGTCCACCATCGAAAGCTGGATGCCGGTGGAGGAACTGCGCAAGCAGCCGGATTATAACGAGGCCCTGTCCTTCCTGGCCAAATATGACAGCAACCAGACAGAGGGTGTGCGCGCCTTTATCGGCGGCTGGGAGGCCTGGTGGAAAAAGACCGGTCAGCCCGATTATTGGCGTGAGCCGTTCGGGGCCGGTGACGGCTGGCGCGAGGCCCCCGCAACCTTCCGCCCGTGGGAGACCTGGGGCATCGCGGACATGGCGGCCTATAATGGCATCGTCTGGATGCGGGCCAGCATCAATCTGACGGCGGAACAGGCCAAACAGGGGGTGGCCCTGCATCTGGGTCCCGCCGACGATCTGGACGTCACCTGGGTCAATGGGGTGCCGGTGGGCAGCCTGTACGGCCCCGGCGACCCGCGCCGCTATCCACTGCCGCCCGGCACGCTGAAGCCCGGGGTCAACAGCATCACGGTGGCTATCCTGGACGGCTATGGCGATGGCGGGCTGTATGGCTCGGCAGAGGCGCAAGCCATCGAGCTTTCCGGCGGCACTCTGCTAACCCTGCCCACCCCGTGGCAGTTCAAGCCCACGCCCGTCGATACGTCCCTGGTACCGCAGGTGCCCTGGGGCACCGTGAACGGCCTGTCCACCATCCACAATGCCATGCTGGCCCCCATCGGCCCCTATGGCGTGCGTGCCGCCCTCTGGTACCAGGGGGAAAGCAATACGGGCCGACCGGTGCAGTACAAGTCCCTGCTGACTGGCATGATGGCGGGCTGGCGCCGGCAGTTCGGGCCCGACCTGCCTTTCCTGATCGTACAGTTGCCGGAATGGGGCTATCCACAGGATAAGCCCATGGAAAGCGGCTGGGCCTCTTTGCGTGAAAGCCAGCGCGCAGCGGTGGCCGCCGATCCCAAGGCCGGGCTGGCCGTGGCGCTGGGGGTAGGCGACTGGTACGACATCCACCCCGCCAACAAGCAGATCGTGGCCAAGCGCCTGGTGCGTGCGGCGCGCAAGGTGGTGCTGGGGGAGAAGATCGCCCCCTCCGGCCCCGTTCCCGGCAGCGTTACCCGGACCGGCGACACCGTATCGGTGCGCTTCACCGATATCGATGGCAGCCTGAAGGCCCTGTCCTATCACCGCCCGCTGGGGTTTGAGCTGTGTGGCGAGGGGCCAGGCACCTGCCGCTTCGTCGATGCCGACCTGAAGGGTGACACTGTTGTACTGCCTGTGGGCAACGGGCCAGCGGTTCGCGTGCGCTATTGCTGGGCCGACAGCCCCATCTGCAACCTTCAGGACAGCGCCCGGCAGCCGCCGGGGCCGTTCGAGGCGGTGGTGAAATGAGGGAGCGACGCCACCCCCAACACCCGCATTGACATCACCGCCAATGTACCCAATGATAGCGCTACCATCGCCCCAACAGAGGGCGACGATAGAGCAAAATACCGGGAGGAAAATTCAGTGACGACACCCAAGCTGTCACGCCGACTGTTCGGCGCCAGCCTGCTGGCGCTTACCTCCGCCGCGGCCGTACCCGCCACCATTGCCTTTGCCGCCGGCAAGGAGCCGTACCGCAATCCCGCCCTGCCCATCGATCAGCGGATCGAGGACCTTCTTTCGCGCATGACGCTGGAAGAGAAGGTGGCCCAGATGATCGGCATCTGGCAGGACAAGAAGCTGGTTAATAATGACAAGGGCGGCTTCGACGCCAAGCGTGCCGCCAAGGCCTTCCCCAACGGCCTGGGCCAGATCTCCCGCCCCGGCGACCGCGTCGGTGCCGTGGACAAGGATGGTGCCCCCATCGCGGCGGGCGCCAAGGCCAATATCATCAACCGGGAGGGGCTGGAGGCCGCCACCTATGTCAACGATGCCCAGAAGTGGGCCGTTGAGCAGACGCGCCTGGGCATCCCGCTGATTTTCCACGAAGAAGCGCTGCATGGCTTTGTGGGTCGTGGCGCCACCAGCTTCCCGCAATCCATCGCCCTGGCCAGTTCCTGGGATACGGCCATGGTGGAGCATATCTTCGGGGTGGCCGCGCGCGAAATGCGCCTGCGCGGCGTGCATCTGGCACTGGCCCCCGTGGTAGACATCGTCCGCGACCCGCGCTGGGGCCGGACGGAGGAAACCTATGGCGAGGACCCGTGGCTGGTCTCCGAAATGGGCCTAGCCGCCATGAAGGGTTTCCAGGGCACGACCCTGCCGCTGGCCAAGGACAAGGTCCTGGTCACGCTGAAGCACATGACGGGCCATGGCCAGCCGGAAAGCGGCACCAATGTCGGTCCTGCCCCGATCTCTGAACGCACCTTGCGCGAAAACTTCCTGGTGCCGTTCGAACGGGCCGTGAAGAACCTGCCCATCCGCGCTATCATGCCCTCCTATAACGAGGTCGATGGCGTGCCCAGCCATGGGAACAAGTGGCTGCTGGACACGGTCCTGCGCAAGGAATGGGGGTTCCAGGGCGCGCTGGTCAGCGATTACTTCGCGATCCGCGAGATGAACACCGTCCACCAGATGACGTCCGGCCTGGCCGATGGCGCTGTCCGCGCCCTGAATGCCGGGGTGGATGTGGAACTGCCGGATGGAGAGGCCTATCCGCTGCTGCCCGGTCTGGTGCGTGAGGGCAAGGTTTCCGAAGCGCAGATCAACAATGCCGTGCGCCGCATCCTGCGCATGAAGTTCGAAGCCGGCCTGTTCGAAAACCCCTATGTCGATGCCAAGGTGGCGGACAAGTTGACCGCCACGCCGGACGCCATCGCGCTGGCCCGCGAAGCGGCGGCCCGGTCCATGGTGCTGCTGAAAAATGCCAACAACGCCCTGCCGCTGAACCCCAACGCCACCGGCACATTGCTGGTGGTCGGCACCCACGCCAAGGACACGCCCATCGGCGGCTATTCCGAAGTGCCGCGCAAGGTCGTGTCGGTGGTCGAAGGTCTGACCGCTGCCGCCGGCAAGGGCCTGAAGGTCGAGTATGCCGAAGGCGTGCGCCTGACGCGGCAGCGGGTGTGGGAAGAGGACAAGGTTGAGCCAATCCCCGATGCCGAGAACGACGCCCTGATCGCCGAAGCGGTCGCCAAGGCCGCCAAGGCCGACACCATCCTGATGGTGCTGGGCGAGAATGAGCAGTTGAGCCGCGAAGCCTGGGCCAAGACCCATCTGGGCGACCGCGCCTCGCTCGACCTGTATGGCCGTCAGTCCGATCTGGCCGAGGCCATGTTCAAGACCGGCAAGAAGGTCATTGTCCTGCTGCTGAATGGCCGCCCGCTTGCCGTCAACCGGCTAGTGGAAAAGGCCGACGCCCTGATCGAAGGCTGGTATCTGGGCCAGGAGACGGGCAATGGCGTGGCCGATGTGGTCTTCGGCAAGGTCTCGCCGGGCGGTAAGCTGCCCATCACCATCCCGCGCTCGGTCGGGCAGTTGCCCGTCTATTACAATGCCAAGCCGTCGGCGCGGCGCGGCTATCTGTTCGATGATGTGACGCCTTTGTTCCCGTTTGGCTTCGGCCTCACCTATTCGACCTTCACGATGGATGCGCCGACCCTGTCGCGTGGCCAGATCGGCACGGGTGACAGCGTCGATATCTCCGTCACCATCCGCAATACCGGGGCGCGCACCGCCGATCAGGTCGTGCAGATCTATCTGCGCGATGAAGAGGCGTCGGTCACAAGGCCCATCAAAGAGCTGAAGCGGTTCCAGCGCGTGACGCTCGCCGCCGGGGCCAGCACGACGGTCCGCTTCACCCTGACGCCCGAAGATCTGTCGATCTGGAATATCGACATGAAGCGGGTGGTGGAACCGGGTGTCTTCACTATCAGTGCCGGATTCGACTCTGTGGAGTTGAAGTCGGTGCAGTTGAAAGTGGTTTGAGAAAGAGACGGCGTAGGTCAGGTCGAGCCGGAGGCTCGCCCTGACAGCAAAAATTTCAGCCTTTTCTGTCAGGGCGTGGGCTTTGCCCCCAACCTGACCTACGATCTCTCTGTTACCGCTATCAATTTCGTCGCGTAGCCGCTAAACTC
>JAEMSB010000402.1 GCA_016463045.1 Niveispirillum sp. | reverse complement strand
CGGCGGGGGGCCTGGGGGGCGTGCCTGTGGCGGCGGCGGGGCGGGTCGTGTTCGCGTCGGTCATGGCCGGAACATAGGCCGGACAGCGCCCCTTGGGAAGCGGGCGCGATGCCGCGCATCGACATGTTTGGGTTGCCTGAACCCATAAATCACAATGCCCCGCCGGTTGGGCGGGGCATTGGGTCAATCAACCATGATGGCGACCAAACTTACTTGCCGCCTTCACGCGTCGTGGACAGCGCGCCGCCGGGCGGGGGCAGGACTTCCGGGTTCTGGTCGTCCTTCCAGAACATCAGCTTGTCCAGGAAGGTCGGGCTGCCGACCACCACGCCCGGATTCTCCCGGTCGACAATGGCGCGGATATCGGGGCTGGCACCGTCGGCACCGGCCTGGGCCAGCAGGGCGCCTTCGCCGCTGGTCTGCTTCGGGTTGGTGCGCGGATCGACCAGGGCGGCGGAGCCGGCACCGCTGGCGCCGAACACGCTGGACTGCGAACGGGTGTCGCGTTCCATTTCCTGCGGGCGCGGGCTGCCCGGCTGCGGCGGACGCAGGGAGAAGTCGGGCGGCACCTCCAGCGGGGCGCGCGACACGACCATGAATTCATCCGGCGCGTCATGCCCGCCAAACAGGCCACAGCCCGACAGCATGCCGCCCATCATCAGGACGGTGATGGCCGGAACGGCCGCCTTGCGCACTTGCTTCAACACAACCATGGTCCGATCCGTACCCTTTGAACGAGGAGCAGAGTCTAACAGAGGCCGACCCGCACGATTGCCGGTTCGCACTCTAGCGCCGCTCGTCGCCGGAGAACAGCCCGTCGATCAACAACAGGCCCACCCCAACCACGATGCAGCAATCCGCCACGTTGAATGCCGGCCAGTGCCAGCCCGCGACGTGAAAGTCAAGGAAATCGGCGACGGCCCCAAACCGGAACCGGTCGATGACATTGCCGATGGCGCCGCCAATGACCATGCCGGTGGCCAGCGCCACCAGTTTGCGGTCATTGCTGCGGTTCCACCAGAGCAGCGCGCCACAGATACCAACGGCCAGCAGGCTGAGCACGAAGGGCATCAGATCATGCTGGCTGTAGAACATCGAGAAACTGACGCCGAAGTTCCAGGCCACCACCATATTGAAGAAGCCCGTCACCTCGATGAAGGGGGAATTGACAGCGCATTCCGGCCCCGCCGGCCCCGATAGACAGGGCAGCAGGCTGGTCAGCACCCATTGTTTGCTGATCTGGTCCAGGATCAGCGCCACCAGCGCCACGATGCCCGTGACCAGCCGCAGCTTGCGCACCTTGTCCCGATCCAACGCCGCTCCCGCGATCCCGTCACCCGCAACCATCATCCATCCGTGCAGCACTTCATCTTTCCCGCTGCCTTATACCCTAAACACGGCGGAAAGGCGGCAAATGGTCGGGCGATGTGTTAAAATTCCGCCCTGCGGCCCTTGCACGGCCCGCCGGTTGCCTATGCGGCGGGCGGGGACACTGGCCATTTGCCTGTTGAGGGGCAACCTGTTAGGTTCCGCGCCGCTCGATTCCTATAAAGTTTGAGAAGCCTGTCATGAAGGTCAATGCGAACACCATGCGCAAGGGTCATATCCTTGAGCATAACGGCCGTCTCTATGTGATCACCGGCACCCAGATTGTGCAGCCCGGCAAGGGCGGCGCCTTCATCCAGTTGGAAATGAAGGACGTCAAGTCCGGCAACAAGAATATCGAGCGTTTCCGCACCGGCGAAGCCGTGGAACGCGCCCGTCTGGACGATCACGAGATGACGTTCCTGTTCGCTGAAGATGACAATTTCACCTTCATGGACAAGGAAACCTTCGAACAGGTGACCATCTCCGGTGACATCATCGGCGACGGCAAGATCTTCCTGCAGGATGGCATGGAAGTCGTGGTGCAGTCCTTCGAAGGCGCGCCGCTGTCGGTCGAACTGCCGCAGTCCGTGGTCTTGATGATCACCGAGGCTGACCCGGTGGTGAAGGGCCAGACGGCCTCTTCCTCCTACAAGCCCGCCGTTCTGGAAAATGGTGCCCGCGTCCTGGTTCCGCCGCATATCGAGGCTGGCACCAAGATCGTCGTGAATATCGAAACCGGCGAGTATATGGAACGCTTTAAGGACTGATTTGCGCCCTCAGGCGCCGGGCGGGCGCATCCGCGCCCTTGGCTTACGCGACCACGCGGTCGCGGGCCGGCAGTCGCCGGCCTGGGCTTCGCCCTCAGTCTTCAGCATCCAGCGCCCGCGCGGGTTTCAACGCGCGGGCGTTTCGCTTTTAATAGGCGGGAATTGATCCCGCAGTTTCTTCGTCATTGTGGAGTGTTCGACCATGGCAGCCCGTTCGGCCATCCTGAACGTCATGACCCGTGCGGCCGAGAAGGCCGGCAAGGCCATCCTGCGCGATTTCGGCGAGGTCGAGCATTTGCAGGTCTCCCGCAAGGGTCCGTCAGACTTCGTGTCCGCCGCCGACCAGAAGGCCGAGCGTATCGTGCGCGAAGAGCTGCAAAAGGCGCGGCCTGATTTCGGCTTGCTGCTGGAAGAAACCGGTGAGATCAAGGGCAAGGACGCTTCCCACCGTTTCATCGTCGACCCGCTTGACGGCACCACCAACTTCCTGCACGGCCTGCCGCACTGGGCTATCTCCATCGCGCTGGAGCGTGAGGGCGAGATCATTGCCGGTGTCGTGTACGAGCCTGTGCATGACGAGATGTTCTGGGCTGAAAAGGGCGCGGGCGCCTTCCTGAACCATACCCGCCTGCGCGTCTCCTCGCGCCGTCAGCTGGCCGACAGCCTGATCGCCACCGGCATCCCCTTCCGTGGCCATGGCAATGCGCCCGTGTTCCTGCAGCAGCTGGAGGCCCTGATGGGTCAGGTGGCGGGCATCCGCCGCTGGGGTGCCGCCTCGCTCGACCTCGCCTACACCGCTGCCGGTCGCTTTGACGGTTTCTTCGAAGCCGACCTGAAGCCCTGGGATATGGCCGCCGGCCTGCTGCTGGTCACCGAAGCCGGTGGTTTCGTCAGCGAGATCGGCCCCGGCAAGAGCCCGCTGGCCAGCGGCTCCATCCTGGCCGCCAACGCCAACCTGCATTCCCACCTGGCCGTCGTCCTGCGCAACGCCGGCAAGCCCAAGGTGGCACCGGCGGAGAAGCCGAAGGCCTGATCCTACTGCCATTTCCGAAAAGCCCCGTGGATGCCCGGCATTCACGGGGCTTTTTGATTCAAGGCAAACCATCCGGCACCGGCCCACCGGTGGCCCAGTCCAGCAACTGTACCGTATGGACAATCGGCAAGGCCGTACCCGATCCGATCTGTGTCATGCAGCCGATATTGCCGGCGGCGATCACGTCGGGCCGCGTCCCCTCGATCGCCGCCACCTTGGCGTCGCGCAACTGCCCCGCCAGTTCCGGCTGCAACAGGTTGTAAGTCCCCGCCGACCCGCAGCACAGATGCCCGTCCGGCACCTCCAGCACTGTGAACCCCGCCGCCCGCAGCAGGTCGCGCGGCGGGTCTTTCACCTTCTGCCCATGCTGTAACGAACAGGCCGCGTGATAGGCCACCCGCAGGGGCCGGGGCGCCTTTGCCGCCGCCGGCAGGCCCAGCATCGCCACCACCTCCGTCACATCCCGCGCCAGGGCCGACACGGTCGCCGCCGGCCCCGCCAGCACCGGATCGTCGCGGAACATGTAGCCATAATCCTTCACCGTCGTGCCGCAGCCGCTGGCCGTGACGATGATGGCGTCCAGGCCATCGCCCTCCACCTCCGCCATCCAAGCGCGGATATTGGCCGCCGCGAATCCATGCCCGTCGCGCCCCATATGGTGGGTCAGCGCACCGCAGCAGCCCACCCCCTTGGCCACCACCAATTCCGCCCCCAGCCGGGTCAACAGGCGGATGGCTGCATCATTGATGGCGGGGTTCAGTGCCGGCTGCACACAGCCGGGCAGCAGCGCCACGCGCATGCGCCGTTGCCCCTGCGCCGGGAAGATGGCTGGCCCTTCCTGCGCCCCTTTCGGATGCACCTTCTCCGGCGCCAGATCCAGCATCCCCCGCAGGTCGGGCGGCAGCAGAGCGCGGAACGGCCGGGCCAGTTTCGCCAGCCCCATGGCCGCACGGAACCGCCCTGCATGCGGCAGCATCAGCGCCAGCGCCGCCCGCGTCAGCTGGACCTTCACCGGGCGCTTGGCCGTCTTCTCGATATGGGCGCGGGCATGATCAACCAGATGCATGTAATGCACGCCCGACGGGCAGGTGGTCATACAGGACAGGCACGACAGGCAGCGGTCGATATGGTGGGTTTCCACCGGCCCGGCATCCCGGCCCTGTTCCAGCATATTCTTGATCAGATAGATGCGGCCGCGTGGGCTGTCGCGCTCATCCCCCGTCAGGCCGTATGTGGGACAGGTGGCCGTGCAGAACCCGCAATGGACACAGGTCCGCAGGATCTTCTCCGCCTCTGCGGTACCACTGTCGGCCAGTTGCGCCAGGGTGAAATGGGTCTGCATCACACCCCCATCAGGCCGGGATTGAGGATACCTGCCGGATCGAACTGCGCCTTCACCCGTGCCGTCAGGGCGGCCAGCGGGCCGGGCAGCGGCTGAAACACCGGCACCAGCGCCTTCACCGCATCGGGTGCCCGCATCAAGGTCGCATGCCCGTCCCCACCC
>JAEMSB010000401.1 GCA_016463045.1 Niveispirillum sp. | reverse complement strand
GGCTACCCCTGCGCCGCGCCCTGTGCGGGGGTGAAGCGCTGCCGCGTGAGTTGTCGGCCCGGTTGATGGAACGCAATCTGGAGGTCTGGAACCTGTACGGTCCGACGGAGACAACAATCTGGTCCACTTGTCACCTGTTAGACCCATCGGCTGCGGATACGAGTGACGGCCCGTCGGAACCCATCGGTCGACCGGTGGCCAATACTACCACCTACATCGTCGACAAGGCCCAAGAACTGGTCCCAGCCGGGGTGGCGGGAGAGTTATTGATCGGCGGTGTCGGCCTATCGACCGGTTACCTGGCGCGACCTGGATTGACGGCCGATCGCTTCATTCCCGACCCTTTTGCGGACCTGTCGGGACGTCGCCTATACCGTACCGGCGACCTGGTCCGCCTGCGGCCCGATGGAACATTGAGTTTCCTTGGTCGCCTGGATCATCAGGTTAAGCTGCGCGGCTATCGCATAGAATTGGGTGAAATCGAAGAAGTCCTGAACCGCCGACCGGAGGTCGCACAGGCCGTGGTCATGGTTTGGGAGACACCGACAGGCGATAAACGACTAGCCGCCTACCTGCGTCTCCAACCCCGCGAAATACCGGACGCCGCACAGGTGCGGAACTGGTTGGGCACGGAAGTGCCCAGCTATATGGTTCCATCCGACATCATGTTCCTGGACAGCTTCCCGCTGACCCCGAACGGCAAGCTGGACCGGCGTGCCTTACCACGACCCGATCGTCCCGCCGGTGCCGATCACGTTGCCCCCCGGACCAAGCTGGAAGCCGACCTGACAGCCCTGATGACTAACGTTCTGGCGGTAGAGCAGGTCGGGATTGATGATGATTTCTTTGCACTCGGGGGGCATTCCCTGCTGGCGACCAAGTTGGTCGCCCGCATCCGGCAGACCCTGCATCTAACCGTCCCCCTGCCCGTGCTGTTTCAGGCCCCAACCGTCCGGGCCCTGGCCACGCACCTGGAGACTGCGTTGTGGGCTGCCGACGGACTGCGCGCGGCCTCCGATGTCGCCTTAGGCGACGATGAAGAGGAGGTTAGCTTCTGATGCGTCTTGATCAACTTCTGGCCGAGTTGCGGGCTCTCGACATTACCTTGTCGATGCAAGGCGACGAGTTAAAGGTGCGGGCAGCCAAGGGTAAACTGACACAAGCGTTGACCGACGAGCTGCGAGCCCGCAAGGCGGAGCTAATCTCCTATCTGACCCAAGCCGCCGAATTAGCAGCGCCTCTGTCCGCCCCGGCAGGGACAGAAAACATCCCCCGCGCCCCACTGGATCAGCTACCGTTACTCTCTTTTGGCCAACAACGTCTGTGGTTTCTGGATCAGCTCGAAGGTCCATCGGCCACTTACACCATGCCCATGGCCATACGGCTGGATGGTGACCTGGATGCCGCTGCTCTGGACCGGGCGCTGGTGGAGGTTATTCGGCGGCATGAAGTATTGCGCTGCACCTATATTCTCCAAGACCGTCAACCCTGCTTGCGCGCGCAAGACGTGCCGTCGACCTTTTTGGTGTGTAAGCCCGCACCCACGCCTGGAACAACCGCTACCGATATCGTCGACCTGATCCGGGTGGAGGCAACATTACCCTTCGACCTGTCCCGAGACCTGCTGTTACGCGCAACGCTGATCCCCCAGGGCGAGGGCACACATCTGTTGTTAGTGACCATGCACCACATCGCGTCCGACGGTTGGTCGCTGGAGGTGTTTTTGCGGGAGATGACCGCGCTGTATACGGCGTTTCGGCAGGGTCAGCCATCACCGCTTCCACCTCTGCCAGTGCAATATCGGGACTTCGCCCATTGGCAAAAGCAACGATTGCAGGGGCCGTTCTTGGCCCGCACGCTGGCTTTCTGGCGCGACAAGCTGGCGGGCGCGCCAGATGTGCTGTCCTTGCCCATCGACCGACCGCGCCGGGCGATACAGACCTATCAAGGTGCTGGTGTCAGCGGCGTGTTAGAGGCAGGCTTGGCAGGGCAACTGCGAACCTTGAGCCAGGAAAACGGGTCGACGCTGTTCATGACCTTGCTGGCTGGGTTCGCCGTGCTGCTGTCACGTTGTTGCGGGCAACGAGATATCCTGATCGGCACCCCTGTGGCCAACCGCACCCGCCCGGAATTCGAACCCTTAATCGGGCTCTTCATCAATACTTTGGTGTTGCGGGTGGATGTCGACGGGCAAGCACAGGTACGCGACCTGTTGGCCCAGGTACGGCAAACCTGCGTCGACGCCTTTGAACATCAAGACCTACCCTTTGAGCAATTGGTAGATGAGCTGAAGCCCGCCCGCACGTTGAGCCATGCGCCGCTGGTTCAGGTGGCCATTCAGCTTGGCATGCCGATGGAGAGGATCGACATCCCCGGCCTGACGCTAAGCCCGATCGAACAACCGCCCTTGTCGGCGAAGTTCGACCTACATCTGACGGTGGAGGAGACCGGCGGGGAACTGCTGGTGCTCTGGACCTACAATCCGGACCTGTTCGACCAAACGACGATCGAGCAGATGACGGGCCGCTACCGGATGCTATTGACGGCCATGGCCGGGTCACCCACCCTCGCGGTTGCCGAACTGCCGGTGCTTGATAACGCCGAACGCCACACGCTGCTTGCCATCAACGCCAAGAGCGCGGCGGATTATCCGCGCGACCGAACATTGGTGACGCTGATTGAGGATATCGCGACGCGCCTGCCCGACCATGTCGCCCTGGTGTTCGATGATCAGTGTGTGACCTACCGGCAACTTATGCGTCGTGTTGACCGCGTGGCGCGGACCTTGCGCCACCTGGGCGTCGGGCCGGAAGTACTGGTGGCGCTGTGCGTCGAGCGGTCGGCGGAGATGGTCATCGGCCTGCTGGGCATTATGAAGGCGGGCGGTGCCTATGTGCCCCTTGACCCGACCCAGCCGGCCGAACGGTTGTCCTTGATCCTGGAAGACGCCTGTCCTTCGGTGATGCTGACCCTTAACGCCAGCACAAGGATTGTGCCGCCAGCGGCCACGCGGGTAATCGCGCTGAATGCACTGCCTCACGCATTGCCCGATGACCCGGCCCTATCGGCATCGTGGCCCGGACCGGCCGGACCCGGCAATACGGCCTATGTCATCTATACCTCTGGCTCGACTGGGCGGCCCAAGGGGGTACGGGTCGGTCATCGCGGGTTGGTCAATCTATTGGTCGGGATCGGGCGCGATACCGGCTTTACGTCGTCGGACCGGTTGCTGGCCATTACCACCATCGGCTTCGACATTGCGGCGCTGGAGATCTTTCTACCTTTGATCACCGGGGCCTGCGTCGTCATTGCGCCCCGGCAGGCAGTGGTGAGCGGCTCTGATATGCAGACCCTGCTGCAAGAACAGGCGATCAACTGGTTGCAAGGCACCCCGGCGACTTTCCGGCTGCTGTTGGACACCGGCTGGTCCCCACCCCCCGGCGTTACCGCCCTGTGTGGCGGAGAGGCCTTGCCCGTTGATATGGCGCGTGGCCTGGTGCAGCGCGGTGTTCGACTATGGAACGTCTATGGTCCGACGGAGACCACGATCTGGTCCACCGCGCGACAGGTGAACGCCACATCACAGACCCCGACCGAGGGAGTGGAACCCATCGGTGGCGCGCTGGCCAATACCAGTTTGTATGTCATTGACTCGACGCGTCAACTCGCGCCATTGGGGGTCGCAGGCGAACTGTGTATCGGCGGCGATGGCCTAGCGTTGGGATATCTGCGGCGACCCAATCTAACGGCCGATCACTATATCCCGGACCCGTTCTCTGTCACCGGCGGTGCGCGTCTTTATCGCACGGGCGACCTGGTCCGACAGACAGCTGCAGGCACGTTTCAGTTCCTGGGCCGCACCGACTATCAGGTCAAGATCCGCGGCTATCGGATCGAACTTGGCGAGGTCGAAGCGGCATTGCGCGAGCATCCGGCGGTCAAAGATTGTGTCGTTCTGGCACGGGAAGACCGGTCGGGCGACAAGCGGTTAGCGGCATATCTGGTAGTGCATGATGGTGCTGCATCCGACGTGCCGACGTTGCGCGCGTATCTGTCGACGAAACTGCCCGACTATATGGTACCCAACGCCTTTGTCACGCTGGCTGGCTTGCCGTTGAACCCCACCGGCAAGATCGACCGCCGCGCCCTGCCCGCCCCGGTCATCGACCCAACAGTACGGCCTGCACCCCTAGTGGTGCCGGAGCGCGGCATAGAGGCCCGCATTGCCGCTGTCTGGCGGCAGGTTCTGGGGCGCGAATCTGTCGGGGTCGATGACAATTTCTTTGATCTTGGCGGGCATTCGCTGTTGCTGACCCAGGTACATGAGGCCCTGCGTCCGGACGTTGGTAAGCCGTTTCCGCTGGTTACCCTATTCCAATACCCAACCATCCGCCGCTTGGGCACCTGGATGACAGACGGTCTGGCGCAGGCAATACCCCCCCATACTGACCAGCCACAGGACAAAGCCGGGCGGGAGATTGCCATTGTCGGCATGGCCGGCCGCTTTCCCGGTGCCGATGATCTGGAGCGTTTCTGGGCCAATTTATGTGCCGGGACCGAGAGTATCCGGTTCTTCTCAAACGCAGAGCTGGTGGCCGCCGGGACGGAGCCCGCGCTGCTGGGCCTGCCCAACTATGTGCGCGCCAACGGCACCTTGTCGGATGTCGCAGGTTTCGATGCCGGTTTCTTTGG
>JAEMSB010000400.1 GCA_016463045.1 Niveispirillum sp. | reverse complement strand
AACATGATCGACTTGCCCGCCTCAGCGGCCTGCGCCGCCCCGAGCGGGGTGAGCGTACGGATCGTCCCGAACGCGGTGAGCGTTTCCCGCAGGAAGGCCGTGAGGGTCGCCCCGAGCGGGGTGAATTCCGGGGCGAGCCGCGCCAGGATCGTGGTGACCGTTTGCAAGATCGCGGCGACCGTGGTCAGGACCGAAACCAGAATGGCGACCGCCGCCAGGGCCATGTGCCCCGCTTCCCGCAGGGTGGCCAGCCCGGCCCCCAGCGTGAGCGGTTTGGTGGTGAGCGTCTGGGCCGCGACCGTCTGGAAGCCCGTCCGCCGCGTGACTTCGACCGTCCGCAGGGCGGCGAGGGCCGGGTGGAGCGCGCGCCTGTCGATGTAGTCTCCAGCGAAGGGCCGATGGAAGTCGTCTATCCCTATCGCCAGCAGCAGCGCAATCCGGCCCGGCTGGAAGCGGCGGAAACGCCGACCACGCCCGCTGATGAGCGTATGGATGCGGCGGCTAAGGCCTGCGCTGAAGCCTACAAGGCCTGGAAGGGCCAGACGGGCGGCGGCGTACAGGGCCTGACAGATGCGCTGCATGAGCTGCGCAAGGTCATTGCCCGTATGGAGATCGAGATTTCGGCCAGCCGCAAGGAAGAGCAGCGTCCGATCCCCTTCCCCGCCTATCGCACCAACCTGCCGCCGCCGCAACAGTCCCGCGGCTGATCAGGGCTTTCTGGTTAGTGATGACAAAGCAAAGGCCCCGTCATTTTGGCGGGGCCTTTTGCTTGCGCCGCCCCACATTAGATCATGACATCGTTGGTTGTGTGCCTATACTGTACTCGCTTGGGCAACCGGGCGAAGTTGCTGGCGGGGCGTATGACGACACAGCAATTCTTTACGCTTTCCACGCTGATCGGGGCTGTCGCCCTGATCAACAGCATTGCCATTGTCATTGTCTGGCGCATCCATGCCGGCATGCCGGGCCTCCGCCTGTGGGTGGCCTCACAATCCGCCTTCATGTTCGCGTGGCTTCCCAGCCTGTTTGTCAATATCGGGGTTTTGAACGACCCTTTCTTTACAGCCTATAATAACAGCGTGAATCTGGGCGGTATGCTGCTGCTTCTGGAAGGCACGCTGCGGTTCCGGGGCATTGGCCAGGGACGCACGCGTCTACCCTGGATGCTGCTGGTCATGGTGATCATCGTTGCCCTGTCATATGTGAACCGCAGTAACGATACTGCCCGCTATCTGTTCCATGATGCAGTGGCGGGCCTGCTGTTATCGGGAACCGCGGCAGGCATGCTGTGGCGCATGGTCCCCTATCAGCGTCTGGCCCACGGCATGGCCGCCTTCTATCTTCTGGCGGAAGCCGTAATCTATCTGGCCCGCTGGGGACTGGCAGGTGCCGTCACCCAGGGCTGGACCGATATAGGGGCCCGGTCCTTCAACCTCCCACTGTTCGGCGGTGTCGCCATGTGCAGCCTGGGAACGCTCTATGGCCTGCTTCTGTCCATCAATGCCGAGGCCAAGCGACAGGTGATCCTGTCCGGGCTGGTCGACCCGCTGACGGGGCTGGATAACCGCCGGGCCCTGGAACAGGAGCTGACCCGTGCCCTGGCACAGCGGGCGCGTACGGGCGGCCTTCTGGGTCTGGTCTATTTTGATCTCGACCGTTTCAAGCCCATCAATGACCGCTGGGGCCATGCCGTCGGCGATGCCGTCCTGATGGCCGTGGCCGAGCGGTTGCGGCAGGACATGCGGACGCAAGACGTGGCGGCCCGCATCGGCGGGGACGAGTTTGTGGTGCTGCTGCCGGGGCTGGAGACACCGGCAGCACTGGAAACCGTGGCGCGCCGTCTGCACAAGGCCGTGGAGGGGCCGCTGCTGCTGGACCTGGGCAGCGTGGATATCATGGTCAGCATGGGAACCGCGCTGGCGCCGTTGCATGGGGAGGTCGCGGAGGACCTGCTGCGCCGGGCCGACAACATGATGTACGAGCATAAGCGCGCTCGGCAGGCCCCGGAATTGCTATCCCCCATGCTGACAACGGAACTGACAACGGAATTGCAGGACCCCACCCCATCCTGACGGATAGGGAAAGCCGCTTGGCGGCGGACCCTATGCACAATATGGTTAACACGGGGCAATTGTATACAGGCGGGCGGGGCGATGCCTGGGCTTGATTTCTTCACCATGTCAACGGTGGTGGCGGCGCTTGCCGTCATCAATGCGCTTGCGTTGGTTCTGGTCTGGCGGATCAATCCGGGTGTGGATGGTCTGGATGTCTGGAGCCTGTCGCAGACGCTGCATGTCGGCGCCTGGGTACTGTCCGTGATGGTCATCCAGCAGGTGATGACGGGTCCGTTCTATACGGTGCTTAACAACTCGCTCAATCTGGCCTCCATGATCTTGATGCTGGAAGGTGCCTTACGGTTCCGGGGGTTCGGGCGGGCGGATACCCGCCGGCTTCTGGTACTGGCGGCGGTGCTGACCGTCGTCGCTATCTCTCTGCTGAACCGGGAGGTCATGACGCGCCGGTATCTCTGGCACGATGCGACCTGTGTCCTGTGCCTGACGGGCACGGCCCTGGTCATGATGTGGCGTACCGCCCCGCATGAGCGGCTGGTCCATGGAATGGCCGCCGGCTTCATGCTGCTGATGGCGGCTGCGGCTGGTTGGCGCTGGATCGTGGCGCTGACCGTGGAAGAGGGGGAGATGTTCCCCTATCTCGCCGTCAACAGCATCATCTTTACCATCGTCGCCCTGTGCGGCCTTGGCTGGGTCTTAGGGTTGATGCTGTCCGTCAATATGCGGGTGCGCCAGCAGGTGCAGGCCGTCAGCCAGATCGACCCGCTGACCGAGCTGGCCAACAGGCGTTATCTGGAGGCCGTGCTGGGCCGCGCCCTTGCCCGGCTGGCGCGGGGCGGACCCGGCTTCGGGCTGGCCTTCTTCGATCTGGATCAGTTCAAGTCGATCAATGACCGCTATGGCCATGGTGGCGGAGACGCCACGCTATGTGCCATCGCCGACCGTCTGCGCGACGGGCTGCGCAGCAGCGATGAGGCCGCGCGCATCGGCGGGGACGAGTTCGTGGTGCTGTTCAGCAATCTGGACAATGGCGAGGGGCTGGACACGGCCTGCCAGCGCCTGCGCCAGATGGTCGAGGGCCCCATCGTGCTGGGCGATGATGTCGAGCCGGTGCGTATCAGCCTGGGGGCGGCCCTGGCCCCGCGCGACGGGACCGACATCGACAGTCTGCTGCGCCATGCCGATCAGGCCATGTATGCCGATAAACGGCAGCGACAGGATGGCCGCCGCGCAATGGCAGGCAACAGCCGCGTCATTCCCTTCCCCATCGACGAAAAAGGCCGCCCACGGGGGGCGGCCTTCAACTGACGTCAGTGACGTTTGACTGGGATCAGCCCTTCTTGGGCGTAACCTTGGCCAGAACCCCCTGCAGCTCTTCGATGCTTTCCTTGACGCGCTTGGACAGCACTTCAGCAGCTTCGCTGTTGGACTTGGCCACCAGCTCGGACAGTTCCTTCAGATTGGCGGAGGCCTTCTCAAACGAAGCCTTCACAAGGGCGGCCTGCTTAGCCACCTTGTCTTCCGGGGTACCGGGGGTCATCAGCTCGCTGATGATGGTCGAGGTCTCTTCCAGGGACTGGCGGATGATCTCGGCCTGACGGCGGGCAACAGCCTGATAGCCTTCGACGGCCAGCTGATTGGCGGCGACGATGGCTTCCACATTGCGGCGCTGGGCAGCAACCACACCCTCGAAATCGGGGCTGGGCAGCTTGAATTCGGTGAAGGCCTTCTGGAAGTCGGTCAGACGGTTCATGTCGAAGAACTTCGCCGGATCGAAGTCCAGAAACGGATTCTTGGTGGCCATGGCTTTCCCCAATGTGTCTGTCGTCAGTGTCGCCGGATCGGCGCGCAGCCTGGAACACCCTGCTGCGTCGCAACATATCCAGCCGTAATAATGCCCTTTGCCGCTTTTTTCGTCAACTTCTTTGTTGCAGCGCACAAAATGACTGGCAAATCAAGCATCTGCCTGTTTCGATCCGATAGGTTTGCGTGTGAACATGGCTGCCATCCCCGACCGGCGATGGCAAATGGCTTCGGCGCCAGATTTGGGTGCACATTCCCAGCAACAGGACGATAAGGCGGGTCGCAAAGAACGCGATCCGCAGGACAGGGCACCGGTCTTACGTAGGGGCCGGATAGGGACAGGCGCCAACCGTAAACGAAGTCTTAACGCCATAGTCGGGGGAGCGGTTCCCAGGCCGGGACGAATTGCGTCCTGCCGGCTGCGTTCATGGTCCTAGGTTTTTTGCACAGGCAGACAACAGGCCGCGCTACAAACCGATTCTTGGTGCTGTCAAGCCCCGGAATAGCCTTCATGACAGTTCGGTGTCTGCTTGACTTCCAAAAAACCCAATAAAATCAATGCAGTGATTTTTTATGCCTATTTTTTGGGCAATGCGATGGAACCCGCAGAACCCCTGGCTTCACACCATCCTCCCCAGTACTTGTCCATAGACTTATCCACAGGTTTCGTGGAAATCATCTCCAGCTGTCCCCAGCCATCATCGGCTGGCCGGATGGGTGGCCTGGCCCGGTTACCGGTACCGCTTCCGGATATGCTCTATGACCTCCGGCAGGGGCAGAGGGATGCAGGCGCTGCGTTTCAGCGGGTGATTGACCGGCGGGGCCGGATGCGCCACATGCTGGACCATGATCGAC
>JAEMSB010000399.1 GCA_016463045.1 Niveispirillum sp. | reverse complement strand
CGTCGGGCGGGGGCAGTAGGGTGGCCGGGCTGGTGCCGCCAGCGGCGCGTTGGACCTTGTAGGCGTCGGCCAGCAGCGCTTCCGCCTCCCCCAGCACGAGAGCGGGGTCGGTCGGCAAAGCCTCTGCCCGCACGATCCAGCCGCCCTGGTTGGGCAGGGTGGATGTCAGGCGCTGACGCAGGGCCTGAACCTCGGGCCCCTTGCCCAGGCGTTTGGAGATATGGATGCCGTCGCCCAGCGGGGTGTGGACCAGGAAGCGGCCGGGGAAGGACAGGTCCATGGTCAGGACCGCCCCTTTGCCGTCATGGGCGTCGGCCTTCACCTGCGCGGTCACCATCTGGCCGGTGCGCAGCAACTGTCCGATGCGGGCATCGCGGCGACCGGGGCGCACATCGGCGGCGGAAAGGAAACCGGGGGTGCTGTCACCGAATTCCACGAAGGCTGCGTCCAGCCCGGCCACGACGCGCGTGACGCGGCCCAGGACGATCGCGCCCAGCCAGGCCGGGCGCTCCACATGATCAATGGCAAGATCCGTCAGGATGCCGTCGGACAGCATGGCGCAGCGCCGCAAGGGTCCGCGCTGGTCGATCAGCAGCCGGCGGCGCATCAGCCCCGTGATGTGGCTTGGCCGGCGGCCAGCGCCAGCGCGTCGATCCCGGCAGCGCGCAGAACACCCGCCACCTCCGTCAGCGGCAGTCCGACGACATTGCTGTAGCTGCCGGAAAGCTGTCGCACGAACAGGCTGGCCAGCCCCTGGATGGCATAGCCGCCGGCCTTGCCCTTCCAGTCGCCGGTTGCCAGATACTGGTCGATCTCATCACGCGACAGGGTGCGGAAGATCACCTGGCTTTCGACCACCCGGCTCCACAGCTTGCCATCCGTGCCAACCAGGGCGACACCGGTATAGACACGGTGGCGGCGGCCTTGCAGCAGGTTGAGGCAGCGGCGTGCCGTATCCACATCATCCGCCTTGGGCAGAATGCGACGGCCCAGTCCCACCACCGTATCGGCGGCCAGGACGATGGCGCCGGCATGACGCGCGGCCACCATCCCCGCCTTTTCCCGCGACAGGCGCTGGGCATGGGGGGAGGGGAGTTCGTCGGGAAACGGGGATTCGTCTATATCCGCCGGATCAATGGCATCCGGCACCAGCCCGATCTGGGCCAGCAGTTCCCGCCGCCGGGGTGACCCGGAGGCAAGGATCAGGCGCGGACGGTCAATGCCGGGTTGGTCGGGCGTCGCCGCCGCGCGCGCGTTCATCGTCAAATCCTGCCGCTCACTTGAAGCGGAAGGTGATCCGACCCTTGGTCAGGTCGTAGGGGGTCATTTCGACGTTGACGCGGTCACCCGCCAGCACGCGGATGCGGTTCTTGCGCATCTTGCCAGACGTGTGGGCCAGCACTTCATGTTCGTTATCGAGCTTCACGCGGAACATCGCGTTGGGCAGCAGTTCAGTCACCGTGCCAGAAAACTCGATCAGATCTTCCTTGGCCATGTTTTCCTGATTTCGGGATGGTAAAACGCGCACATAGGTGAGCGTCACAGCCGCGCGGGTCAAGTGTTTTCAGCGCAAAGCATGGGCGTTTCACACGCTGGGCAGGGTAGGGGAACTGTGTCCCCGCCTCACTCCACCCCGAACCGTACTTTCATGCGGCGTAGCAGCGTATCGCGCACCTGACGATAGGCATCGAGTCGCGCCTCGCGGCTGCCTTCCACCAGGGTGGGATCGAAGGTGTTCCAGAATTCCACGTCGCAGGCGGTGGTACGGGTCATTTCCACGGCCCGGTGCTGCGCCTCCGGCGAGAGCGAGATGACGAGGTCGAAACTGTCATCCTCCAACTGGTCGAAGGTTTTGCAGCGATGGCGCGACATGTCGATGCCCAGTTCGGCCATCACGGTGGTCACGAACGGGTCGGGTTCCCCCTCGCGCACCCCGGCACTGTCGACATAGACCTGCCGTCCCATCAGATGCTTCAACAACCCTTCGGCCATGGGCGAACGGATAGCGTTATAGGTGCAGGCGAACAGGACGGAGGAGATTCGGGTCGGGCTGATTTCGGCCATCGACGCGGCACTCAGTTCCGGATATGCAGCACGCAGATGAGCGTGAACAGGCGCCGGGCCGTGTTCAGGTCCATTTCGGCCTTGCCGGCCAGCCGCTCCCGCAGCAGTTCCGATCCTTCATTGTGCAGGCCGCGCCGCCCCATATCGATGGCTTCGATCTGGGATGGGGACGCCGTCTTGATGGCTTTGTAATAGCTGTCGCAGATCATGAAATAGTCGCGCACGATGGTGCGGAACGGCGTCAGCGGCAGGGTCAGCCGGTTCAGCGGGCTGTCATCTTCCTTGCGGACATCAAAGATCAGCCGGTTATCTTCCGCCGACAGGAACAGACGGAACGGCCCTTCGTCCGGTGTCTCCACCAGCGCGAAGCGGTTCTCATCCATAAGGTCGAACAGGGCGACGGCGCGCTCATGCTCCACCTCCATGTTGCGGCGGATGACATTCTTCTCCACCAGTTCCACATGGACGATGCGGTGGTGCGGCGCGTTCATCATCCCTCCCCGGTGGTTGTCTTTATGTTTTCTTAACCTGCCTGCCCAGCACCCTGCTTGGCAAGCCGGAACGCGTCAGCGCAACCTGATCGCCACCGACAGGGCGTGCGCCCCCAGCCCTTCGGAATTGGCCAGTGACACTGCCGCCGGGCCGATCTTTGCCAGACTTTCCGGGGTACAGCCGACCAGGGTGGTGCGCTTCATGAAATCCAGGACGTTCAGGCCGCTGGAGAAACGGGCCGACCGGGCCGTGGGCAGGACATGGTTGGGGCCAGCGACATAATCACCGATGGCCTCCGGCGTGTAGCGGCCCAGGAAGATGGCGCCGGCATTGCGGATTTTCGCGGCCAGGGCATCGGGGTCGGCCACGGCCAGTTCCAGATGTTCGGGCGCCAGACGATCCACCAGCGGCACCGCATCATCCAGCCTGTCCACCAGGATGATGGCGCCATGGTCGCGCCAGGAGGTGCCGGCGATTTCCGCACGGGGCAGGGTGGCCAGATGCGCATCAACTGCCGCCGACACGGCATCGGCAAAGGTCGCGTCGTCCGTGATCAGGATGCTTTGCGCGCTGGTATCATGTTCGGCCTGCGACAGCAGGTCGGCGGCGATCCAGGCGGGATCGTTCTGACCGTCGGCCACCACCAGGATCTCCGACGGGCCGGCGATCATGTCGATGCCGACGGTGCCGAAAACCTGCCGCTTGGCGGCGGCGACAAAGGCATTGCCGGGGCCAGTGATCTTGTCCACCGGCTTGATCGTTTCGGTGCCAAAGGCCAGTGCCCCGACAGCCTGTGCCCCACCGATGCGGTAAATCTCCGTCACGCCAGCCAGTTGGGCGGCGGCCAGGACCAGCGGGTTGATCACGCCATCGGGCGTGGGAACTACCATGGCGATGCGCGGTACGCCCGCCACCTTCGCCGGGATGGCGTTCATCAGGACGGAGGAGGGGTAGGAGGCCAAACCGCCCGGCACATACAGACCCACAGCACCCACAGGCGTCCAGCGGGCACCCAGGCGCACCCCGGCGGTATCGGTGAAGAAGGAAGACTCGATGGGCTGCGTGCGGTGGAAAGCCTCGATCCGCGCGGCAGCCAGCTTCAGGGCGTCCAGCGTCTCGGCATCGCACTTGGATACCGCCGCCGCGATCTCATCGGCGGTGAAGGCCATGGCCTCGGCGGTGATATCCAGCCGGTCCCAGCGCTTGGTATAGTCCAGGACAGCCGCGTCACCGCGCGCCTTTACATCGTTCAGGATGGCGGTGACGGCATTGTTCAGGTCTTCCTGAACCTCGCGCTTGGCGCCCAGCAGGTCCTGGAAACGGGCCTCGAAATCGGCATCGCGGGTGGAGAATTTAACCGGCATGGCCGATGGCCTCCTGAAAACGGTCGATCCAGCCCTGGATTTCGCCATGGCGCGTCTTGAAGGCGGCACGGTTCACGACAAGGCGGGAGGAGATGTCGGCAATATGCTCAATCTCCGCCAACCCATTGGCCTTCAAGGTGGTGCCGGTGGACACAAGGTCAACGATGCGCGAGCACAGGCCCAGATTGGGCGCCAACTCCATGGCACCGTTCAGCTTGATGCATTCAGCCTGCACACCGCGCGCCGCGAAATGCCGACGGGTGATTTCCGGATATTTGGTGGCCACCCGCACATGGGACCAGCGCGACGGATCGTCACTGTTCGACAGGTCCACTGGTTCGGCCACCGCGATGCGGCACTTGCCGATGCCCAGGTCCAGCGGCGTGTAAATCTCCGGATAGTCGAATTCCATCAGCACGTCGCTGCCGCAGACGCCCAGATGGGCGGCGCCAAAGGCCACGAAGGTGGCGACGTCGAAGCTGCGCACGCGGATGATCTTCACATGCGGAAGATTCGTATCGAACTTCAGGGCGCGAGATTTCGGATTGTCGAAATCGGCTTCCGGCTCGATGCCGACATGATGCAGCAACGGCCTCACCTCATCCAGAATCCGACCCTTGGGAAGGGCCAGTACCAGCAGGTCATTGGCGGCGGGCGACATCATGTCCTGGACGCTCCAGGTGGGTTGCATAGGGCTGCTTACATGGCACGCCCGTGCCGACCAGTCCACCCGCCGCAGCGAAGGGCGGGGTTGCATGAAACTTCAATCGGGTCGTGGGCGATGAGAAAAGTATGATATTTCCCTGTTTCCACCC
>JAEMSB010000026.1:8973-18005 GCA_016463045.1 Niveispirillum sp. | reverse complement strand
AGATGGTGGTGCGCGACAGCTTGTAATGTTCGGCGATCTTGATGATGGGCACACCGGCGGCGAGGTGAAAGGCGATCCTGGCCCAGGTCGGCTCATCCGCCGCACGGGAATTATATCCTGCCATCAGGCGCGGGCTGCTGGCGGCGTAATCGTTGGGGATGGGGTGGGATGTGTCAGGATTGGCTTCAGCAGCGGCCATGGCGGCGCGAATGGCGTCCTGGCGTTGGCGCAGGGAAAGACCGGAGAGATTGGGTTGCATGGCGTGCGCTCCGTGGGGAAGTGGGAGCGTGATCCTAGCGTAAAATAGGAAAATATTCCATGAACGTGAACGGCGACCATGCCAAGTGGCGTAGTTACTCCTTCTTGGTAGAATATATAATAAATGTCAAACAACAGTTTGTATACAAATAACTGAAAGCATGACAGCTAAAATTAGCTGCGCCCAGTACAATGTTGGTTCGGAATTGACGAACGCATAATATCTCCAACCAGATTTTCTCTCAATATCGACTTTTCTTAAAGAAATACTAGATTTGAGTTTCTTATAAACCCAAAATGTTAAATTGGGCACCACAATGCCGGCCGTCGCTAGCATGATGACAAAATACATGATGTATTTTTGATCTAAAAATAAATTTCCAGTATTAAAGATGAAAGGCAATACCGCCCATGCCACAATCAATACAGCATTAAACAACATTATGGCACTATATCTAGTATACTTGTAGTAAGATTGAGTAAATTTGGAGATTGCTAAAATTCTTTCATTGCCGTCCATTGACTTATCATTGCTCAACTTCTCAAGTGCGGAGTAGTTTTTCTGCGGAAAAGGAATTGATAGCAAGTTTATTGATAGCCAGAAGATGGCACAGGAAAATCCAATTAGTAAGCTCCACGTATGGAGAGGGCCTTTTGCGGCGGGATTCATATAAACATCCGCGATAACGGATGAAATTATCACAACATATCCGGCAAACGCCAAACAAAGTATAAACATAAGCGACAATCCCATTATCAATAGAATGAACCTTACTATGTAATGATCGACATGTGGATACTTAGATGATGCAAAAATATCTGGGAATTTGTCGGAAAAAGCTATTGATGTATATTTTGATAACTCAACTCCATATACATGCCTATTAATTTCATTAATGATAGCGGATAAATGCGAGCAGGCTATATTAAGTACAGAAGACATAGCCGTCAAAAGTGAGGCGGCGATGAGAGTAATTTCCTTTATCTTCTTCACATCTTTTGTATGAAAACCACCAATCTCAGATTCCAATTCTCCAGCAACTATATATGAGAACATTGCAATCCATAGAAAGGCAGATACCATGGTAACTCTAGAAGAAATTAAAAAAAATCTCTGGTATTTTTGATCGTACATTGGGAGAAGCGACTTAAATATCTGGGCTCTATTGTCGCTAGTTAGAACTGAAGAAATGTTTGTTGCACTTCTTTTCACAAATGAAGTCCATTGAATATTAAACTCATGAGCATCACTCATCGCTGATACCCCTTCTCTCATTTGATATGAGTTGTTGTCCATAAATCCGAACCCAACCGCAAAATCACATCAAAATCAAGAAACAGCGAATCGGTCAAATATTCAACTGAAAGATACCCCACCGCCGGCAGGCCGTCGCCGCCGATCAGCATCGGCGCGCGGAACCATTCGATATGATCGACCAAGCCGGCCTTCAGGAACGCAGTGGCGACCGTAGGGCCGCCTTCGACCAGCAGGCGGGTGATCCCCTGCCCTGCCAGGGAAGTCAGGATTGCGGCGATGGGCGGGTGGCCCGTATCGTCGGGCGCAACGCGCAGGATACGCACGCCCAGGGCCTCCAGGGCGGTCGCGCGGGCTTGGTCGGCGCTGTTCAGGGTCACCAGCCAGGTAGGTGCCACGCTTGCGGCACCCTGGGCCAGTTTCGAGGTGAGGGGCAGGCGCAGGTGGCTGTCCAGGACGATGCGCACGGGATTGGCCGCCTCCAATCCGGGCAAGCGGCAGGTCAGTTCGGGATCATCGGCAAGCGCGGTACCGATGCCGACCAGGATGGCATCGTGGTTGGCACGGAGCAGATGGCCGCGCGCCCGGCTGTCGGGGCCGGTGATCCACTGGCTGTGGCCGGTTGAGGTGGCGACGCGGGCGTCCAGGCTGGTGGCCAGTTTCAGGGTCACGCCGGGGCGGCCCTTCAGGATGCGGGTGATGAAGCCGTGATTGACCGCCTGCGCCTCTTCCGCGCAAAGCCCAACATCGACCTGAATGCCCGCCTCGCGCAGACGGCGGATACCGCCGCCCGAGACGCGCGGGTCAGGGTCCTCGCACGCCACCACGATACGGGCGATGCCGGCCTCGATCAGCGCTTCTGAACAGGGTGGGGTCTTGCCATGGTGGTTGCAGGGTTCCAGGCTGACATAGACTGTGGCGCCGCGTGCCGCATCACCGGCCTGCGCCAGGGCCTGTGGTTCGCCATGCGGGCGACCGCCGGGCGCGGTAACGCCCCGGCCCACAACCTGTCCATCCTTCACCACGATGCAGCCGACCGACGGATTGGGCCAGACACGGCCCAGATGGCGCCGGGCCAGGGAAAGGGCGGCGCGCATATGCGCCGCGTCATCCGCGCTGAAGGACGGGGCCGCGTCTGTCACGCCATCCCCGCTCAATCGTTGTCTTCGGGCCGCAGCTTTTCAACGAAATCGTTGAAATCCGCCGCCTCGCGGAAATCGCGATAGACGGACGCGTAGCGGATATAGGCAACCTTATCGATTCCGGCCAGTTGGTTCATCACCATCTCGCCGATCTGGGTGGAGGGGATTTCGGTTTCCCCGCTGCTTTCCAGCTGCCGCACGATGGAATTGACCACACGGTCGATCCGGTCGGCATCCACGGGCCGCTTGCGCAGCGAAATACGCATGGAGCGCAACAGCTTCTCCCGGTCAAACGGTTCCTTCTGACCGGACGATTTCACGACATAAAGCTCACGCAGCTGCACCCGTTCGAAGGTGGTGAAGCGGGCGCCGCAGGCCGGGCAGAAACGGCGGCGGCGGATGGCGGACCCATCATCGGTGGGACGGCTGTCCTTCACCTGGGTATCGTCATTCCCGCAGAACGGGCAGCGCATGAAACCCCTCCAGAATTATTATGGTTGCCAAACAAAAACCCCGGTTCCGGCATGAGGCCGAAACCGGGGTTTGTCAATCACAGCGTCGGGTAGATGGGGAAGCGGCGGCACAGTTCCTGTACTCGCGCGCGCACCCGGCCCTCTGCCGCTGCATTGTCACCATTGCTGACCGCCAGGGCGTCCAGCACCTCCACAATCATGTCGCCGACCTGCGCAAATTCGGCGGTGCCGAAGCCGCGCGTGGTGGCCGCCGGTGTGCCAAGGCGCACGCCGGAGGTCACGAACGGCTTTTCCGGGTCGAACGGCACGCCATTCTTGTTGCAGGTCATGCCGGCATTTTCCAAAGCATGCTCAGCCGCCTTGCCCGTCAGCTTCTTCGGACGCAGGTCGACCAGCACGATATGGCTGTCGGTGCCGCCGGACACGATGTCCAGGCCGCCAGCGATCAGACGTTCGGCCAGGACCTTGGCATTGGCGACGACATTGGCGGCGTAGGTCTTGAATTCCGGACGCAGCGCCTCACCGAAGGCCACGGCCTTGGCGGCGATGACATGCATCAGCGGGCCGCCCTGCAGCCCCGGGAACACGGCGGAATTGAACTTCTTGCCCAGGTCCAGGTCGTTGGACAGGATCATGCCGCCACGCGGACCGCGCAGCGTCTTGTGCGTGGTGGTGGTCACGACATGGGCGTGCGGCAGCGGCGAGGGGTAGACGCCAGCGGCGACCAGACCCGCATAATGGGCCATGTCCACCATCAGATAGGCGCCGATCTCATCCGCGATCTTGCGGAAGCGGGCAAAGTCGATCTGGCGCGGATAGGCGGAACCGCCGGCGATGATCAGCTTGGGCTTATGCTCACGTGCCTTGGCCTCGACATCATCATAGTCGATCAGGTTGGTGTCGCGGGTCACGCCATAGGACACAACCTTGAACCACTTGCCCGACTGGTTGGCAGGCGCACCATGGGTCAGGTGACCGCCGGCGGCCAGGTCCATGCCCATGAAGGTGTCGCCCGGCTGCAAGAGCGCCATGAACACGGCCTGGTTGGCCTGCGCGCCGGAATGCGGCTGAACGTTGGCATATTCACAGCCGAACAGCTTCTTCGCGCGCTCAATGGCCAGCGTTTCGGCGATGTCGACATATTCGCAGCCGCCGTAATAGCGCTTGCCCGAGTAACCCTCGGCGTACTTGTTAGTCAGAACCGAACCCTGGGCCTCCAGCACGGCGGTGGAGACGATGTTTTCCGAGGCGATCAGTTCGATCTGATCCTGCTGCCGGCCCAGTTCCTGACGCAGCGAGGCGTACAGCTCGGGATCGGCGTCGGACAGCTTGTCGGTGAAGAAACCCTGGATGCTCATGTTCGTCTGGTCCTCTGGTACCGGTCGGGCGTTTTAGCCCAACATCGCGACACGGCGGGCATGACGGCCGCCTTCGAATTCCGTGGTGAAGAAGGTGGCGACGCAATCCTTCGCCACCTCCACGCCAATGGTGCGCGCGCCCAGGCACAGCACGTTGGCATCATTATGCAGACGGGTCAGCCGGGCCTCCGTGGCTGTGTGGCACAGCGCGGCGCGCACATGGCGATGACGGTTGGCGGCAATGGAGATGCCGATACCGGTGCCGCAGATCAGCACGCCGGCATTGGCGCGCCCATCGGCCAGTGCGGCGGCGACCGCATCCGCGAAGCTGGGGTAATCCACCGACTCCGGACCATTGGTACCAAGGTCAATGACCGTGTGGCCGGCGGCGCGCAGCTGTTCGGCCAGGATGGCTTTCAGTTCCGGGCTGGCATGATCGCCGGCAATCGCGATGGTCTGGATACCCATATTCCACCCTCTCCGGGCATGGAGGCCCGGCACCCCTGGAAACAGAGAAGCGACCCCATCATTAGGGGGTCGATGACGCGCAGGACCCTATCAGAAGTGTCGTCGCCACACCAGTTCCCGGCCAGGCCCATGAAAGCAGCCCGGCCTTGCCCCCGGCGCGCGCCTGGAGCGACCGTTGCAGGGATGAAAGTAAAGCCTAAATAGAAATAATTGAAACACAACCGCGGCAAATTCTGCTCCCACATGTTCCCTGGTGGTTCAACGCCTTTGCGGCTGATGGTGGAGTTAACATCATAAGCTCTGTAAATGACTGCGAAAATCGAATTTTGTCACAGTCAGGTCCGCAAACTAATGTCTATTGGCCGTGTGATGGTGTGAAAAACCGATATCATCAGCTGGTGATGTTTCGATATGAATGTACTGATATGATAAAATCATTCTAAGTAAATAAAATCACGATTCTCACCGCTTCCTTATTGACATACGGACACACCCATGCGAAGCGTCCAATCATAGTTGGTTAACCGTTCAGGAACGTTGGGTACAATGGAACAGCAAGGGAATGAGGTGTTGACGGGGGAACTGCTGCGCATGACGGCAGAGATCGTGTCCGCCTATGTCGGCCAGAACACGCTGCCGACGCAGCAATTGCCGGAGGTTATTAACGCCGTCTACGTCACGCTGACCGGCCTGCAGGGCGCTCCGACGGAAGCGCCGCAGGAGCCGATGCGTCCGGCGGTTCCGATCAAGAAATCGGTTACCCCGGATTATATTGTCTGCCTGGAGGATGGTAAGAAGCTGAAGATGCTGAAGCGGCATCTGCGCTCTACCTATGACATGACGCCGGAAGAGTACCGCGCCAAGTGGGGCCTGCCCCCCGATTATCCCATGGTGGCCCCGAACTACGCGGCGCAGCGGTCGGAGTTCGCAAAACAGATCGGCCTGGGCCGGGGTGATACGCGCAGCGCTACCCGCCGCCGA
The DNA here is from genome assembly GCA_016463045.1 of Niveispirillum sp. Lineage (GTDB taxonomy): Bacteria > Pseudomonadota > Alphaproteobacteria > Azospirillales > Azospirillaceae > Niveispirillum. The sequence continues at coordinate 12,070 of JAEMSB010000026.1, read as the reverse complement.
GCCTGAGCAGGCTCGCGGCTTCTGCCAGAAGAAGGCCGGGCGGGCAAGATCCCCCCGGCTTTTTTGTGTATCAGGGCTGGCCCTTGCGCAGGACGTAATTCAGCTTTGCCAGGGCGTTGCGCGCCAGTACGGTCTTTCCGGCACTGGCCGGCCCCTGGATGATGACTTCGGTGTTGGTGGCGGGATCAATGGCGCTGACCCGCACGATGTTGCCGACCGGGTGAAACTCGATCAGCACATCCTTTTCATTCAAAGGCGGCCGCGGCATGGCCCCACCCCGCGGTCAGACCTGGCCTGACGGCGCATAGGCGCCGTAGGACAGGGATGAGGTCCAGAACCGCTCCAGCGTGCGCATCGTCTCGTTCGCACGGGCCAATTCTTCCGCCGACAGGCCGGACTTGTCCAGCGCATCCACCTGCCGGGAGAACAGCTCGGAAATCCGATCCCGCAGCTTCAACCCCTTGTCCGAGAGACGGACACGGACGGAGCGGCGGTCATGGGTGGAACGTTCCTGGGTCAGGTATCCGTTCTCGTGCATTTTCTTCACATTATAGGAAACATTGGAGCCCAGATAATAGCCCCGCGCCGTCAGCTCGCCGACGGTCAGTTCATCATCACCGATATTATAAAGAATCAGGCTTTGGACATTGTTGATATCCTGCATGCCCAGACGATCCAGCTCGATCTTCAGGACTTCCAGGAAATGGCGATGCAGCCGTTCGATAAGCAGGATGCTGTCGTAATAGGGTTGCCGCAATGCCATCTCCATTGGTCCCATACGCCCGCGTGCGTGAAACTTCACCGGCGATAACGTCCGCCTTTTATCACGAACCGAGCCTATGCCTAGTCAAAAACCATACTCCGTTCGAGGCAATGGCATGCAAATTAACCTAGTTCCGTAACATAATGCCAGAAAACATGCCGAATGGCGGGAGCATCAGGCCCCGCGCTTCGCGCCCAGCTTGGCCCGCGCCATGTTAAGGGAAACGGACAGGGCCTGACCGATCTGGCCGCCATCCCCCTTGATGTCGTCGCGCACCAGCACATGCATGGCGTCGATATGCAAACCGACCACGGCCAACTGTGCCACACTGGGATTTGGGATCGGCACCAGGAAATGGTTAAGCGAATTGGCAAAGTCCGACAGCAGATCATAGCCGAAGGTTTTGCCCAGGGTCATGATGCCGTCACTGACCTTGATCACGCGCTTGAGATGGACGGGGCGGTTGTCCACGTCCGTCATCGCCCGGCGATAGGCATCCTGCAATTCGGTCAGGTCGACGCGGGTCTGGGCGATATGGGCGTCTGACATGCGAGCGACATGGGTACTGGCACGCGCCAGGGCCGCCGGATCGATCATGCCGGGCTTGCCGTCGGCGGAGCCGCCAACCTTTTCGCGCAGCTTATTCGGTCGCTTGATGATCTCGACCGCCGGCACGCGGGCATCTGGTTTCAGGTTGTCATTCATGCGCTTGCCCGCTGGGCCTCGGCCACCGCCGAAACCTCAGCCTCCCCTTCAACAGTCTCGGGGGGATTCTCCACAGAACTACCCTGGCTGTCGATAACCATGTGCGCGCCCTCATCAACAACCCTGACATCCTCAGGGCTCATCAGGCGGCGGTCGGCGCCGTCATGGGGCAGGGTTTGCCGACGCCGGTCTGGACCGAAATAGTTCGGCGCCCTCACAAAGGAACGCGGTTTGTCGATGATGGCCAGCAGACGGCTGGCGACATTGATGACCGACATCGGCTTTGCCAGATATTCAGTCACGCCGCTGTCGCGGGCCAGCCGCACCGCCGCTTCATCGGCCTCCCCGCTCATCATCACGACGGGCAGGAAACGGATCTTGTCGCTTTCATGTTCGCGCACCCATTTCAGCAAACCGATGCCATCCATCGGTTCCATCAGGTGATCGGCGAAGATGATATCCACGTCCCGCCCGGCGGTGCTGTCCATCTGGGCGGAAACGTCGAGGATGGCCATCGCCTCCTCCCCGTTATCGGCCTGAAGGACCTTGCCAATCCCCAGCGCCTTCAGGATGGTCACCATGATGGAGCGCACGAAGCGGTTGTCGTCCGCGATCAGCACGGACAGACCGTCAAACCGATAATATTTGCCGCTTGAAGGAGGTTTCGCCATCAGGTTCAGACGTTCCGCGCAAGGCCATCCCGTGCGGGACATGCAGATACAGCTATCGTCATCCCGACAACGAAAGCAAGCACCGAGAGTATCACCGAAAGCATAAGTCCAGCCTTTCGCAGTGCGCCGCCATTTAAATAGGTTGATATTTATATAGGGTTAACATGTTGATCCATGCGTTGGTAACCATGCTACCCTCTGCGGCCAGGTGGGTTTCCAATAAAGTCCAAGGCCGTAAACAAAACATTAAACAAGCAATGAATACGATTGCGAAAGGCCAACATGACCAAAACTGTCGTGATAGTTGAAAGTCAGCGCTGGCACGAAAGCGCCAATGCTTGGGATCATTGGGCCGATGGCATGGCCAATCCGGCCGACCGCATCAACCAGCCGCTTCTGGACCTTGCCGATGCGCCCCCGCGCGCGCGGGTACTTGATCTGGCCGCCGGGGTGGGTGAGCCATCCCTGACCCAGGCGCGACGCCTGGGTTCCGACGGTCTGGTCGTGGCCAGTGATCTGGTGCCGGCCATGTTATCCGGACTCGGGCGGCGGACCGTCGGGCACCCGCATCCACCGCATCCGGTGGCCGCCGATATGACGGCCCTGCCCTTCGCCGGTGCCGGATTCGACCGGGTCCTGTGCCGGTTCGGCCTGATGTTCGTACCGGACCTGCAGGCGGCGTTGACGGAAATGCACCGCGTGCTGCGCCCTGGCGGGGCCGCGGCCCTGGCGGTATGGGGACGTCGTGCCGGTAACAGCCTGTTCGACCGGCTAGGGCGGATTCTGGCACAGGAGTATGGATCGGTCGTGGAAGCCCTGCTTTCCCCGCTTTTCCGCTTCGCCGACCCGGGAAACCTGCTATCGCAGGCCAGGGAAGCCGGTTTCCCCGACGGCCGGGTTAAGACATTGACCCTGACCACCCCAGCCAAGGTGGCGCAGCCCTTTTGGCTACCCACAC
>JAEMSB010000026.1:3509-8963 GCA_016463045.1 Niveispirillum sp. | reverse complement strand
AGATGGCCTTCAGCCCCCTGGTTGGGCCGATGTCGGCAGCAGCCCGCGCCGACCTGCACGCCCGCATCGCCGCCGAATTTACCAATGACGCGGATGAAGAGGGGCGGTTCAACGTTCAGATGGAGGTGCATCTGCTGCGCCTACAAACATGATTAACGAATTGTTATATATCGTATCGATGCATCACTTGACTATGGGCCGGCAAGCCCTATCGTGCCGGTACTGTCAGACAGGTGTGTGATGATTGATGTTAAGACCTTGTGCCTCGGTGTGTTGAGCCGTGGCGATGCTTCCGGTTATGAGATTCGCAAGGAATTCGAGGAAGGTCCGTTGAGTCATTTCAGTGACGCGGGCTTTGGGTCCATTTATCCGGCGCTGAAGCGGCTGCTGGATGATGGTCAGATCGTGATGCTGCCCCACAATGGTGATGGACGGCCCGACAAGAAGCTGTACCGGATCACCCCGTCGGGCCGGCACGCGCTGTACCAGTCGCTGATCAAGACCCCGTCGGCGGACAAGCTGCGTTCCGACCTGATGTTCATCCTGAGCTTTGGTCATCTGCTGCCGCCGCGTCATCTGGACCGGATCATCGGCGACCGGATCAGCGATTACCGCCAGATGATCGCCACCCTGGAAGTGGAGGGCAGCACCGCCCACCGTACGCCCGGCGAACGATTCGTCGAAGGCATGGGCCTCGCCATCTATCGCGCGGTCGCGGGTTATCTTGAGGAACACCGGCATGAACTGGTGGCCGCCGCCCTGATGGAAAGCCAGGTGGCGTGAAGGTGGCGTCGGTCAGGTCGAGGCTCTGCCGCGACCTGACCTGCGATTGATCCGCGATATGCCTTTCACCGCATCACGGCGCAGGTGCGGTCGCGACATTGGATCAGGACGAAACTGTCCTTAGGCGTGGCACAGCTGACCTTGTAAAGGGTTTCGCCGAGCCGGCCCGTCACCTGCTTCAGCACTTCCAGCTTGGTCGGCTTGCAATTGGCGGATTGTGCCGCTTCCCGCGCCTCGGCCTGCTGCGCGCGGGCCGGCAGGGCGGAGAGCAGGCACAGCATCAATAAAGCCGCCGGACGCCGCATCACGGCTTCTTGCGCTGGGTGAAGGCGGCGGCCAGGGCCTTCAGATTGTCGGCCTGTTCCTGTCCATCGTCGGGTGCGGGTGCCGCCCCACCACCGCCCGTGCCCATGCGGGCGATGATGGCGTCCATCATCTGGGGCGACAGTTTCTTTGGCCCGGTGGACGGACGCGCCGCACGCACCACGCCCTGGCCGGGGGCCGGGGCCGCCGTGGTGATGGACCCGCCACGGGCCACACGGTCAACGGCGCTGCCGGCAATCGCCTTCAGGAACGGCTTGCACAGGCCGCGCAGCAATTGTTCGTCATCCAGCGCCCAGGCGATCAGCACACGCTGCGCCTGACTGCGGCTGCCCTGTGCGGCCTTCAATGCCTCACGGATCTTGAGCGTGACGTAGGTGTCGCTCATGGCCCGGCCCTCCCGGATGGATCAAGGTTCCTAGATTAGCCAAGCAAGGCCGGGTTTCCCAAGTGATTTCGCGTCACAGGGCGGCCCGTACCTCTTCCGCGACGGGCATGGCGGTACCGGTGCCGATGCGCGTGCAGGCGATGGAGGCCGCGACATTGGCATAGCGCATGGCCGTGGCCAGATCATCCCCTGCCGCCAGCCGGGCCGACAGGCTGCCCACGAAGCAATCACCCGCCCCGGTCGTGTCCACGGCCACGACCTTGCGTCCCGGCACCAGGGTTTCGCCGTCCATGGTGACGGCCAGGGCCCCGCGCACGCCCAGCGTGGCGATGATCACCTGATCCGGGCGGCGCAGCAGGCGACGGGCCGTGACGGCGATATCGGCCACCGCGGCGTCGCCCGACAGTTCCACGCCCGCGAAATGGCCCAACTCCGTCTCATTCACCACCAGGATGTCAGTGTCGGTCCACAGGCTGTCGGGCGCGTCATCCAGGGCCGGCGCGGCGTTCAGCAGGGTACGGGCACCGGCGGCCCGGGCCTTGGCGAACAGGGCGGCGATGGTGGCGCGCGGCACCTCAAACTGGCTAACCAGGATGTCGCCGGGCGAGATGGACAGGCCATCGGCATCGGCGGGCACGATCTGTTTGTTGGCGGCGGGAATGACCACGATACGGTTTTCCGCCGTTGCATCCACCAGGATCAGGGCCGATCCCGTCGCCTCATCCGGTGAGCGTCCCACATGGGTGGCGTCGATGCCCTTTTCAGCGAAGAAGGACAGGATACGGTCACCGAACATGTCCTGTCCGACCTTGCCCACAAAGGACACGGGCACACCCTGTTGCCGAGCGGCGACGGCCTGGTTGAGGCCCTTGCCACCGGGCATCAACTGCACCGTCTGGCCATTCACTGTCTCCCCCGCCTTCGGCGCGCGTTCCATGGTGGACAGGATGTCGTAATTGATGGAACCGATGACGGTGACCTGGGCCATGGGGCTTTCCTTCTTGGTTGAACGATCCTTCCTAGCGCGTCCGGGGACGCCTTGGAAGCCTCACTCATGCCCCCAAGGTGCAGGCGGGGCGGCAACGGGTTTGGTCAGGTCGAAGACCATGCGCACCACGCGACCGGGGCGGGACAGTTCGTAGGTGAAGGTCCCCTGTCCCTGTTCCAGGACCCAGACATTCTGCTGCGCGCCCGGTGGCAGCTTGTTATCGGCAAACAGGGTCTTGGAGAATGCGTCGGCGGGGAAGTCCTGACGTGCGGCGGTGCCGGGCGCGATCGTGTCGCCGCCATACTGGGTCAGCTTATCCTCCGTCCCGTCGGCATGGCGGTGATCATGTTTCAGGCGCAGACCCGTTTCGGTACGGGTGACGATCCAGGTGCGTGACCGGTCTTCGCCCACATGCAGGGGGATGCGAACCTCCCCCGCCTTGCATTCACGCACATGCATGACCAGCCGCTTGCCCACGAACGGATCATTGGCGGCCCCGCCTTCGTTCATGGTGATCGTGCCTTCGAACGCCTTGCCGCACAGGGGCTGCAGTGCGGCCAGAAAATCATCCGCCGGTGCGGCGGCGGCAGGCAGGGACAGCAGCAGCGACAAGGCGGCAAGAATGTTTCGGATACGCATGGACCCAACCTTTATATGGATTATTCTTTGACCGAAATGAAACGGCCCGCCCCTCCGATGTGGAGAGGCGGGCCGAGTTTAACGGACATGAAGGGCCGCTTACAGCCGTTCGATGACCATGGCGATGCCCTGGCCGCCGCCGATGCACATGGTGATCAGGCCATAACGCCCGCCGATCCTTTCCAGCTCATACAGCGCCTTCACGGTGATGATGGCGCCGGTGGCGCCCACCGGATGGCCCAGCGAGACGCCGGAACCGTTGGGGTTCACCTTGTCCGCCGGAAAGCCCAGCAGCTTGGACACGGCACAGGCCTGGGCCGCAAAGGCCTCGTTGCTTTCGATAACGTCGATATCGGCGACGGTCAGCCCGGCACGTTCCAGCGCGATGGGCACGGCATGGACGGGACCCAAGCCCATCACCTCCGGCTCCAAACCAGCATGGCCCCAGCTGATGATGCGGGCCAACGGCTTGGTGCCGCGCTTGGCGGCCTCAGTCGCGGACATCAGGACGACGGCGGCGGCACCGTCATTGACGCCGGAGGCGTTGCCGGCGGTGACGGAGCCGTCCTTCTTGAACACGGGCTTCAGCTTGGCAAAGTCGGCCTCGGTGGCGTCGGCGCGGAAATGCTCGTCCGTATCGAACAGCTTGGTACCACCCTTGACCTTCACCTCCACCGGCAGGATCTGTGACTTGAACCGGCCCTCGGCGGTGGCACGGGCGGCGCGATGGTGGCTTTCCAGGGCCAGCGCATCCTGGGCGGCGCGGTCAATATCATGCCGGGCGGCCACATTTTCCGCCGTGATGCCCATATGGATCTTGTGGAACGGGTCGGTCAGGACGGTGACCATGGCGTCGACCACGGCGGCATCGCCCATGCGCTGGCCCCAACGGACCGACGGCATGACATGCGGCGACCGGCTCATGCTCTCCGCCCCGCCAGCCACGGCCACGTCGCATTCGCCCAGCTTGATCATCTGGGCGGTAGAGATGATGGCCTGCACGCCCGACCCGCACAGGCGGTTCAGGGTCAGGGCCGGGGCCTGCACCGGCACGCCGGCATTCACGGCAGCGACACGGGCCAGATAGGCATCGTGCGGGCCGCTGGGGATCACCTGGCCCATAACCACATGCTGCACATCGGCGGCGTCGATGCCGGCGCGGCTCACGGCCTCCTTGATCACCAGCGTGCCAAGCTCGGCGGGCGAATGATCCTTCAGGCTGCCGCCGAAACCGCCAATGGCGGTGCGGGTACCGGCAACGATGACGACGTCGTTCAAGCTGCTCACGGGTGATCCTCCCAGATCAATTATATTGCGGTGCAACAGATAAGCCTGATGTAGTGGCCTGGCAACCGCTACAAAAGCAAGGGGCGGGGAAGCACCGGCCTCCCCGCCCCTGATAAGCCCTTACTTGCCCGTGAAGTTGGGCGGGCGCTTTTCGGCGAAGGCGGCCATGCCTTCCTTCTGATCGGCGAGCGCGAAGGTGCTGTGGAAGACGCGGCGTTCGAACAGCAGACCCTCGGCCAGGGTGGCTTCGAAGCTGCGGTTCACGGATTCCTTCGCCATCATGGCGGCGGGGCGCGACATGGCGGCGATCTTTTCCGCCGTCTTCATCACCTCCTCCATCAGGTCGGCCACGGGGACCACGCGGGCCACCAGACCCGACCGCTCCGCCTCCGCCGCGTCCATCATTCGGCCCGTCAGGCACATTTCCATGGCCTTGGCCTTGCCGATGGCGCGGGTCAGGCGCTGGGTACCGCCGGCACCGGGGATGGTGCCGATGGTGATCTCCGGCTGGCCGAACTTGGCATTGTCGGCGGCGATGATGAAATCGGCCATCATGGCCAGCTCACACCCGCCACCCAGGGCATAGCCGGCGACGGCGGCGATGGTCGGCTTGCGGCAGGTGGCCAGACGGCCCCACTTCTTGGTGATGAAATCGTTCAGATAGGCATCCATGTAGGAGAAATTCATCATCTCCTTTATGTCCGCCCCGGCGGCAAAGGCCTTTTCCGAACCGGTGACGACAATGACGCTGATCGCGGCATCATCCTCGAACGCGTTCAGGGCCTTTTCCATGTCGGTCACCAGGCCGTCGGACAGAGCGTTCAGGGCCTTGGGCCGGTTCAGCCGGATGATGCCGACAGCGCCCTTGGTTTCCACCAGGATGTTTTCGTAGGTCTCGGTCATTTCGATCTTGCCTCTTATATTTGTTCCCTCAGATGCCGGGCGCCGCCATCCGGCGGCTTGGCTCACGGCGCATGTGCGCCGGGCCAGCAGTCGCTGACCTCCAATCTACCAAACGGCAAGCCTCTGGTAGATTGGCATTATGCCC
>JAEMSB010000026.1:0-3499 GCA_016463045.1 Niveispirillum sp. | reverse complement strand
GCGCATGATCTCGTTGGTGCCTTCCAGGATCTGATGGACGCGCAGGTCACGCAGGATGCGCTCCACCGGATATTCGCGAATGTAACCATATCCGCCGTGAAGTTGCAGCGCATCATTGGCGACAGCGAACCCGGCATCGGTGGCAAAGCGCTTGGCCATAGCACAGTAAAGCGTGGCGTCGGGATGGCCGGCATCCAGGGCAGCGGCACCCCGGTGGACCATCAGGCGGGCGGCCTCCAGCTCCGTTGCCATGTCGGCGAACTTGAACTGCAAGGCCTGGAACTCGTTCAGCTTTTTGCCGAACTGCTGTCGCACCTCCATATGGTCGCGGGCAGCATTCAGGCAGGCGCGGGCCCCGCCCAGGGAACAGGAGGCGATATTCAGGCGGCCGCCATCCAGGCCCTTCATGGCGATCTTGAAGCCGTCGCCCTCGGCACCCAGACGGTTGGCGACGGGGACACGGCAATCCTCAAAAATCACCTGCGCCGTGGGCTGGCTGTTCCAGCCCATCTTCTTCTCCTGCTTGCCAAACGACAGGCCCGGTGTGCCCTTTTCTACCACCAGACAGGAGATGCCCTTTGGCCCCGGCCCGCCGGTGCGGACCATGACGACATAGATGTCGGACGCGCCGCCGCCGGAGATGAAGGCCTTGGACCCGTTCAGGACATAATGGTCGCCATCGCGGTCGGCCTTTGTACGGAGCGATGCGGCGTCGGAACCGGCGCCCGGTTCGGTCAGGCAGTAGCTGGCGAACTTCGCCATGGAGAACAAATCGGGCAGGAACCGCGCCTTCTGGGCATCGTCACCGAACGTGTCGATCATCCAGGCGGCCATGTTGTGGATGGTGATATAGGCAGCCGTGGAGGGACAGGCCGCCGACAATTCCTCAAACAGGATCGATGCATCCAGCCGGCCCAGGCCCGTGCCACCGGAGGCTTCGGAACAATAGATGCCGGCAAAGCCCAGTTCCGCCGCCTTGCGCAGCGTATCGACGGGGAAGATATGGTGTTCGTCCCATTCGCCCGCGAACGGGGCCATATGTTCGGCCGCAAAGCCGCGTGCCAGATCCTGGATGGCGCGTTGATCCTCGGAAAGATCGAAATCCATCGGGCGATCCTGTTCTTGATGGTCGAAGACGGGCCAATGGCGGCGGCCCCGGACAATCATGCCGGGGCCGCCCGATCACCGCAAAGGCGGCAATCAACCCATGGTCGGGATGACGAAGGACGCGCCGGAGCGGATGCCCGACGGCCAGCGCGACGTCACCGTCTTGGTCTTGGTGTAAAAGCGGATGCTGTCCGGGCCATGCTGGTTCAGATCACCAAAGCCCGACCGCTTCCAGCCGCCAAAGGTGTAATAGGCCAGCGGCACCGGGATCGGCACATTGATGCCGACCATGCCGACATCGACGCGCGCCGCGAAATCGCGGGCAGTGTCGCCGTCACGGGTGAAGATGGCGACGCCATTGCCATATTCATGGTCGGTAGGCAGGGACAAGGCCGTCTCATAATCCTGCGCGCGGACGATGGACAGGACCGGCCCGAAGATTTCTTCCTTATAGATCCGCATATTGGGGGTCACGCGATCGAACAGGACGCCGCCGACATAATAGCCACCTTCATAGCCCTGCAGGTTCACGTCGCGGCCATCAACCACCAGTTCGGCCCCTTCCTGCACGCCGATATCGACGTAGGATTTGACCTTCTCCATATGCTGGCGAGTGATGACGGGACCGAAATCGGCCTTCTCATCGGTGGAGGGACCGACGCGTAGGGTGCGGACACGCGGGGCCAGCCGTTCGACCAGGGCATCCGCCGTCTTCTCACCCACCGGCACCGCCACCGAAATCGCCATGCAGCGTTCGCCGGCGGAACCATAGCCAGCACCGATCAGGGCGTCGGCCACCATGTCCAGGTCGGCATCGGGCATGATCAGGGCATGGTTCTTGGCGCCGCCAAAGGCCTGCACGCGCTTACCGTTGGCGGTGCCACGGGTGTAAATATACTCACCGATGGGGGTGGAGCCGACGAAGCCGATGGCCTTGATATCAGGATGGTCGAGAATGGCATCGACCACTTCCTTGTCGCCATTGACGACATTCAGGATGCCCTTGGGCAGGCCCGCCTCATACATCAGCTCGGCCAGCATCAGCGGCACCGACGGGTCACGCTCCGACGGCTTCAGGATAAAGGCGTTGCCGCAGGCGATGGCCGGGGCGAATTTCCACATCGGGATCATGGCGGGGAAGTTGAACGGCGTGATGCCGGCCACTACGCCCAGGGGCTGACGCATCGAATACATGTCGATGCCGGGGCCGGCACCCTCTGTATACTCCCCCTTCAGCAGGTGCGGGATGCCGATGGCGAATTCCACAACCTCCAGGCCGCGTTGAATGTCGCCGCGCGCGTCGGGGATGGTCTTGCCATGCTCCAGGGCCAGCTTCAGCGCGATCCTTTCGAAATCGCGGTTCAGCAGTTCCAGGAACTTCATCAGGACGCGGGCGCGCTTCTGCGGATTGGTCGCGGCCCAGGCGGGCTGGGCGGCCTTGGCATTGGCGACGGCCTCTGCCAGTTCCACCGTGCTGGCCAGCGGCACCTCGGCCGAGATTTCACCCGTCATGGGGGTGAAGATGGGGGCGAAACGGCCCGACTTGCCCTCAACACGGGCGCCGCCGATGAAATGGTACAGCTTCTCGACCAAGTGATCCTCCCTGGGTTATTGGCAAGGAAGGTGGCACGGGACCGGGCGCACGACAAGGCGCGGTTTGGCGCAAGTGAGTGTGCGTGAACGCCCATATGCCTTCCCCAACCAACACGATTGCGACGCATTATCGGCATTTACATAAAAACCGACCTATCCGTTTGGACTAGTACTGCGATCTTTCCGGGCGACAATGCTGATGTATGTTTCCTTTGAAGTCTGTCAGGGGAGACATCACAAGTGCAACATCATGACGGTGTTCATCTGCGCATGATGCGCACCTCACGCGGGATGAGCCTTGCCGCCCTTGCCACGTCGGCGGGGCTGTCAAAGAGCGAGATATCCAAGCTGGAGAATGGCGTACGCCCGTTCCGACCAGACCATGTTATCCGGCTGGCCAAGATTTTCGGCGTGGGTCCGACAGAAATGCTGTCGCCCGCCAGCCCGTTGCGCACCATGCTGAGCGAGAACAAGGCGGACACGGAACTGCCCCTGTATGAAGGCCGCGATCTGGCCCGCGACGGAGTGGACGCCAAAAGCGCCAGCACCATTTCGCGCGCACCACAGATGCGCAGCATTGCCGGGGCCTATGCCGTAACGGTCCATGACCTGTCAAATGCGCCGGCCATCGGTATCGGCGCTACTTTGCTGGTCAATCCAAATGCGCCGGCCAATGTGGGCGATCTGGTCATCAACCGGCTGAATTTCAGTCCGCTGGCCTTTTACCTGCGCCAGGATGACGAGGGCACGATCTACGGCATGACCCTGTCCCGTCGCCGTGTCGACCTGTCCATCGAGG
>JAEMSB010000398.1 GCA_016463045.1 Niveispirillum sp. | reverse complement strand
GACGGGACCTGGGGTCGGCGGGGACTGTCAGTCGATATAGCCCCGGACCCATACCCGATCAATGCAACAGGTGGGCAACAGGTGGTTTTCGCCACAGCCTCAAAAATTTTTCAGTTCGCACCTGCGGTCCGCTGCGGGCGGTGCCGTCATGCAGTTGAAGGCCGCTGAAACCGGCCGATCCAACCGGCGGAGTGACGCCTGTGATTGAAATGCTGATGCGCGATGATGAGGGGGTACGGGGCAGCCTGCGGTTCGATGCCGAACGGCTGGGCACCCTGACACGCTGCCGCCCGGCTGTTGTGGCCATCACCCACCATTTCGCCCCGGAACGGCGGCGGGTGCAGGCGATGATCCGCAACACCTATGCGCAGACCTATGGCGGTGACATCACCATCACCCATCCGATGCTGATGAGCCTGCGCGACGCCGATGACCGCATCCTGGCGGGTGTCGGCTTCCGTCCGGCGGGCACCGGCCCCCTTTTCCTGGAAACCTATCTGGACCAGCCGGTCGAAACCCTGATCCCTGATCAGCCGCAGCGCGGCCAGGTGGTGGAAATCGGCAATCTGGCCGCCGCAGAGGCCGGGGCGTCTTATCTGCTGTTCATGGCGCTGGCCGCCTATCTGCATGGCCAGGGGTATGAAAAGGCCGTGGTTACCGCCACCCGCCCGCTGCGCCGCCTGTTCCGGCAGATCGGCTTCGATCCTGTCGAACTGGGCCGTGCCACGCCTGACCGCGTTGGTCCCGCCGCTGCCGCCTGGGGCAGCTATTACGCCCACGACCCGCGCGTGGTCTGCGGCAATGTCGCGTTCGGCGCTGAAAGCCTGGACCGTTTTCTGGCCGGCGATGCGCGGCAGGCGCTGCCTTCCTTCCCCACCTTTCCCCGTCTGCATCCCGCCATTTCGGCGCCCGAGGTGATTGCATGAGCCGCATTCTTTCTGCCATCCGCATGCAGGACCCGGCAAAGCCCGCCATCAATGACTGGTCCTACGGCAGCCTGTTGGGCGCCATTGACCGGCTAGCCGCCGACCTGTGTGAAAATATCGGCCTGGACCGCCGGCCCGTCGCGGTGGAGGCGGCCAATTCCGCCGCCTGGGCCGTTCTAGACCTTGCCCTGCTGGAACTGGGTCTGGTCAGCCTGCCATTGCCGGGCTTCTTCACGCCTGATCAGCGCAGCCACGCCCTGGCCGATGCCGGTGCCGGCTGGCTGATCACCGACAGCCCGCGCAATGGCGGTCAGGCGCTCCGTGTCGGAACGGAGATGCTTTATCTCCACCGCCTGGATCATGCCCCCGTGCTGCTGCCGGCGGGTGCGGCCAAGATCACCTACACATCCGGCACGACCGGGACGCCCAAGGGTGTCTGCTTGTCGGCTGCCGGTCTGGAAAAGGTGGCAACCTCCCTGGTGCAGGTGATCGGCACCGATTATGCGGGCCGGCACGTCGCCATCCTGCCCCTGCCGGTCCTGCTGGAAAATGTCGCGGGCCTCTACAGCACGCTGCTGGCCGGCGGCCATTATCTGGCAGCCTCGCCGGCCGAACTGGGTCTGGCACAGCCCTTCCAGCCGGATTTTGGCCGGCTTCTGGCCGCCCTCTCCACCGTTCGTGCGAACAGCGTCATTCTGGTGCCGGAACTGCTGCGCGGTCTGATGGCCGCGATGGCACAAAGTGGCCGTACGCTTCCTGATCTGCGGCTGGTGGCCGTCGGTGGGGCGCGGGTGGCACCGGCCCTGCTGGCGCAGGCCGCGATGCTGGGCCTGCCGGTCTACCAGGGTTATGGCCTGTCGGAATGCGGATCGGTGGTGGCGCTGAATACCCCTGACGCAAACCGGGTGGGGACGGTGGGGCGTGTGCTGCCGCATCTGAACCTGGCGATCGACCCGGACACAAGGGAGGTCAGCCTCAATAACCATGCGTTCCTGGGCTATGTGGGCGGCGACCCCGCCCTATCCCGCATCGCCACCGCCGATCTGGGCAGCCTTGATGACGATGGCTTCCTGTCCATCCAGGGCCGGTCGCGCAATGTCATCATCAATGCCTTTGGCCGCAACATCGCCCCGGAATGGGTTGAAGCGGAACTGATGGCGCAGTCGGAAATCCTGCAGGCGGTGCTGTTCGGCGATGCCCAGGCCGACCTGACGGCCCTGATCGTGCCCACCCGGCTTGGGCAGGACCCGTCCGCCCTGTCGCTGGCCGTGGCGCGGGCCAATGGTGCTCTGCCGCCCTATGCCCGTGTCGCCCGCTGGTACGCCGTCCCCGCCTTTACCCCCCTGAACGGCATGCTGACCCCCAATGGCCGTCCCCGCCGTGATGCCATTGCTGCGGCCCATGCCCCCCTTCTGTCCCGTAATGAGGATGAGACACCTATGCCCCAACCCTTCTTCGACCGTCTGGTGACGGAGACGGAGCCGGCGCGCCTTTCCCTGCTGTCGGTGCCGCAGATCCAGGATGGCCTGACGGGCCGTATCAGCCTGGAAACCTACATCGCCTATCTGACGGAGGCGTATCACCATGTGAAGCACACGGTGCCCCTGATGCGCGCCGCCCGTGCCGCCCTGCGTCCTGGTCAGGAATGGCTGATTTCCGCCCTGGATGAATATATCGAGGAGGAGGAGGGGCACGAGGAATGGATCCTGAACGACATCCGCCATGCCGGTGGCAATGCCGAGATGGTGCGCCATGGCACCCCGCGTGCCGCCACCCAGGCCATGGTGGATGAGGCCTACCGCTTCATCCGCGAGGAAAACGCCGCCGGCTTCTTCGGCATGGTCTATGTGCTGGAAGGGACCAGTACCGCTATCGCCACCCATGGGGCCGAAGCGGTGCGCAAGTCCCTGAACCTGCCGAAAAGCTGCTTCAGCTATCTGACCAGTCACGGGTCGCTGGATATCCAGCATATGGAATTCTTCCGCACCTTGATGAACCAGGTGAGCGATCCGGCGGATCAGCAGGCAATCATCACCATGGCGAACCGCATCTTCGGCCTGTTCGCCGGCCTGTTCCACGCCATTCCCCACAGCCGCCACACCGAAGAGGTGCGCCATGTTGCATGAGGAAAGCCTGGAAGGCCGCACCATCCTGGTCACCGGCGGTGCCGGCGGTATCGGATCACCCCTGGTCAGTCTGCTGCGCAATCGCGGGGCGCAGGTCACGACCCTGGGGCGTGGCGACATGCCGGGGCGCCATATCCGCGCCGACCTGTCGACCCAGGCTGGCATCGCGCATGCCGCCGAACAGGCCCGCCTGCTGGCCCCGCAGATGCTGTTCAACATCGCGGGAAGGCAATATTTCGGCCCCGTGGAGGGGCAGCGTCCGGCGGACCTGCTGGGTGATTATCTGGTGAACCTTGTGGCGCCGGTAACCCTGACCCAGGCGGTGCTGCCCATGATGAAGCAGCGGGGGCGCGGCCACATCGTCAATGTCGGTTCCGTCTTCGGCTCCATCAATTTCGCGCATTTCGCAGGCTATTCCAGCGCCAAGGCGGGCCTGAAGGGCTTCAGCCAGGCCCTGCGGCGGGAAGTGCGGGGGACGGGCATCATCGTCTGTCATGTAGCCCCGCGTGCGGTGCGCACCGGCTTCAACGGGCCGCTGGTACAGCGTTTCGCTGAACTGACCGGCGTGGCGCAGGATGAACCCATCCAGGTCGCCCGCCGTATCCTGGCCGCGGCCCAGGCGGGCAAGGCCGAAACGGTGATCGGCTGGCCCGAAGCCTTCTTCACCCGCCTAAACGCCCTTTTCCCCGGTCTGGTCGACCGGGCGCTGGCCGGCAACGACGCCAAGGCCGCCAGCCTTTTCTCGCATCCTACCGCCCCGACGGGCGGCGCCACCATCACGCCCATTGGAGAGAAAAACCATGCGCGCTGACAAGAAACTGATCCTGGCCACCCTGTCCCTGCTGCTGGCCGGTTCGGCCCTGGCCTCCACCGATCCCGCCATGGATGCCAAGGTCGCGGAACTTCAGGCCGGCTGGGCCCATGTGAAATATGAGGTGAAGGGGGAGGATGCGCAGCTTTCCGGCATGGAGGCCCTTGCCGGTCAGGCCAAGACCGTCACCGCCGCTTATCCCGGCAAGGCCGAGCCCCTGATCTGGGAGGCCATCATCCTGTCGTCGGAAGCTGGCATCAAGGGTGGCATGGGCGCGCTGTCGCTGGTCAAGGAGGCAAAGGCCAAGCTTGAGGCCGCGGAACAGATCGATCCCACGGCCCTGGACGGGTCCGTCAACACCTCGCTGGGCAGCCTTTACTATCAGGTGCCGGGTTTCCCCATCGGCTTTGGCAGCGACAAGAAGGCCAAGGTCTATCTGGAAAAGGCGCTGGCCCTGAACCCGGACGGCATCGACCCCAACTATTTCTACGGCGATTTCCTGTTCCGGCAGGGGGAATATGCCAAGGCGCGTGATGTTTTGAACCATGCGCTGGCCGCTGCCCCCCGTCCAGGCCGGGAGGTTGCCGACGCCGGTCGCCGGGAGGAAATCAACGCCGTGCTGGCCCAGGTGGAAACCAAGGTTGCCCGGCGCTGACCCATCACGACCGCTGCCGACGGCGCGGTCATTCCTGTTTGGTCATTTCCTGGCAGGCCCGGCAGGTTTACTGCCGGGCCTGCTGTCCAATGCCAGGTTCAATTTCAGGACATTGACCCGCGGCTCCCCCAGCAGGCCCAGCAGGGGCCGTTCGACATGGTTGTCCACCAGTTGCCGGACCATGGCCGGGTCCAGGCCACGCGCGCCGGCAACGCGGGCCACCTGGAAATAGGCGTCGGC
>JAEMSB010000397.1 GCA_016463045.1 Niveispirillum sp. | reverse complement strand
CCCCGCGACATAGTCCGCTGTCAGGCGCGGACGCAGCGACGTAGCCAATTTGGGGAAGGTGGCTGCCGTGATGGCAACACCGACCTTGGCATCCTCCTCCGCGATGGCGGCGATGGCACCATCCGGGTTCGCCACCGCCCAATCGGACGCGCGCAGCAGAACCGACAGGTAGCGCACCACCAGATCGGGGTTCGTGTCCAGGAATTGCCGATGCACCGTCACGGGGCGCGGGGTGCCATTATTGATGCGCTTGAACGGATCGGGCACATCGGTCAGGCGGATCAGTTCGCGCAGATGCGGTGCCCGCTCCGCCGCCAGCTTGTATCCCGACGCCTGACGCAGAAACACGGCATCCACCCGCCCCGTGGCCAGGGCCGCCAGTTCCGCCGAACCGGACGGACCCGGATTGTCACCGGCGGCACGGTCGATATCGATATCGACAAACTCCACATCACCGCGCCCCAACCCTACCAGCGACAGGGCATTGGCAAAGCCATGGAAATTGGCCCCACGCTGGAAATCAATGGTGCTGCCCACATAATTGGGCACCGCCAGACGTTTGCCCCTCAACTGCGACAGCTCCCGGATGGGGCTATCGGCGCGCACGACAACGGACTGAAACTCGTCCACCCAGGTGATGCCCAGCACCACCGTGTCGGCCCCGCGCGCCCGTGCCCAGATGGGCGGGATATTGCCGCCTTCGCGGAACATGGAGGTGATGGAATGGTCATAATGGCTTTCGCGCACCGACCGTTCATTGCTGTCCCGCAGGGAATGCAGCGTCACCTCCGCCGGGTCGAACTCCGCCGCCAGCCATCCCTTCTGAATGGCCAGGGTGGAGGCGGTGGCCCCGCCGCAGCGCGTGTACCAGATATCGACAGGTGTCTTGCTCATGGTGCTGCTCCTTGATCATGGAGAAAAAGCACAGGGTTAGAGCGGTTTTTGGTTGACCGGAAACCGCTCCGGCGGCGACTGCCGCACGCGCGGCGCGTGCCGCGTAAAGCCAAGCTGCGGATGCAGCGCCGGCGTTTGAGGCAACTGAAGAAGCACGATCAGAACCGGGCGGTGACACTGGCCAGCACGCTGCGCGGCTTACCGTAAAGCTGCGTGCTATAGCCGCTGGTGACTGGCAGGGCGTGGTTCTTGTAGACTTCATCGGTCAGGTTATTGACCGACAGCTGGAAGGACAGCGTATCCTCGTCATTCACCGACCAGCCGATATGGGCGTTGAACAGGGCGAACGCCTTCTGGTTCAGCAGCGGATCGGGTGCCGTGATCTGCGACGCAATGGTGGGATAGAAGTAATAGCGGGACCGCCAGTTGCCATCGACGCCATAGGTCAGCGCACCGCCACCGGGCAGGCCATGGGTGTAGCTGGCCACGAAACTGGCCGTATACTTTGACGTGCGCGGGGTCCGGGCACCCAGGATGGTGGCCGTCTGGCCGAAATCCTTGGTATATTCGCTATCCAGGATGCCGGCGGAACCTGAAAGCTGGAAACCGGCAAAAGGTACGGCGTTGACGCGCAATTCGACGCCCTTGATCTCCGCCGCACCGGCATTGCGGAACAGGACCGTGGCATTGTTGGGCAGCGGGTCGATCTGTGTCGGCACATTCACGACCAGATTTTTATAGTCGTAATAGAAGCCGGTCAGGTCAACCGACAGCCGCTTTTCGAAGAAATTGCTCTTAAACCCAAGCTCGTACGCGTCAATCTTCTCCGGGTTCAGGACATAGATCTGGTTGGCGCGGATGGCGGCGGGGCGCACACCGGTAGCGGCCAGCGGCAGGGTCAATGTGCCCTTGCTGGTGCTGGGGATCAGCACATTGCCCGTGGTCGTGTAGCCGCCCGGCAGCACGCCATGGGCATAGCGGAAATAGGTGCGGAACTGTTCATTGAAAATATACTCGGGCGTGACGTCATAGGTCCAGGAACTGGTCTTCTGGGTCGCGCGCTCGGCAAAGATCAGATCGCGCGGAAGATAGGTGGTGTAATTCACCTGCGGCAGGTTGCTGATGAAGGTGGCCTGGGTGCCGGCAATATTGGCGGCGCTGTAATCCCAATCGAAACTGCTGGTCTCCCGCGACCAGCGCACACCACCCGACAGCTTCAACGCCTCGGTAAAGCTGTAGCCAACATTGCCGAAGCCGGCGAAATTCTTGGTTTCCTGGCGATAGGTGCTGTCGGTGAATTGGGGCCCCGCCCCCCAGGCATTGCCGGTGGAGGTGGCCGATCCCGGATTGCCGCGCACGTAATAGGCCTGCACCGCACGGTTATCCAGCACGCCCTTGAAGGCATAAAGCCCACCAAGCCAGGTCAGCGGCCCGTCATCGGTGGAGGTGACCCGCAACTCCTCGCTGACCTGCCAGCTGTCATACTGCGTATCCAACTGGCTGAACGGCACGCCATTATTATAAAAGGGGCTGGATGCCGGGATCGGCGCCGCGCCCGTTTCCACGCTCTGCTTGTTATTTTCATAGGCGGTGATGGAGGTGATGGAGAAACCCTTACCGTCCCAGACGATCTTGGCGTTGGTGCCGCGTGCCTTCAGGGTTTCCGGCGTCGTATTGCTCCAGTGCGTCTCATCTTCCTGACCAACAACGTAACCGGTCGTATAAACCGACCGCCAGGCTGGCGTGGTCGTCGTGGTGAAGGTGGAAGGCACATAACGGTAACCCTGCTGCGTGCCTGAGAAATCGCGGCCATGAACGTT
This sequence comes from Niveispirillum sp., assembly GCA_016463045.1. Lineage (GTDB taxonomy): Bacteria > Pseudomonadota > Alphaproteobacteria > Azospirillales > Azospirillaceae > Niveispirillum. The sequence goes on along the minus strand of JAEMSB010000397.1, from coordinate 2,044 downwards.
CAGCTGGATCGACAAATCCTCTGTCGGCTTGAACAGAAGCTGGACACGCCCCGCCACGTCGTGGCCGCCCGGATGGTGGCCGCCGGTAAAGGTGTTCTTCTGCCAGCCGTCCCAGTCATTATAATAGAAGGCCGCACGTGCCGCGACCTTGTCCCCCACGACGGGGCCACCAATAGCTGCTTCCAGCTGCTTTTCGTTGAAGCTGCCAAAGCCCAGCTTGGCATAGCCATCCTTATCGAACCCCGGTGCCTTGGACACAAAATTGACAGCGCCGGAGTTGGAGTTCTTGCCCCACAATGTGCCCTGCGGTCCGTTCAGGACCTCCACCCGCTCGAGATCGAACAGAGGATAACCCTGGTTGGCGATATCGGCGATATAGACATCGTCGTAGTAGATGCCCAACGGGTTGACGGTGTTGTTACCGGTATTGTTGGTGCCGATGCCACACACGAACCAACGGGCACGCGACGGCCCATGCGGTTGCAGCGCCTGGGCATTGGGCACGAATTGCAAAACATCATTGGTGGTCTTGATCTGTTCGGCCTTCAACAGATCATCGCCGGTCAGCACCGACAGGGCCAGCGGCACATCCGATGCCTTCTGCCCGCGCCGCTGGGCATAGACGATGATGTCTTCAATGAAACCGGCTTCGGCCACCTCGGTGGCATCGGCGACCTGCTGGGCCTCGACCTTCTGTTCCTGGGCAAGGGCGGTGACGGGAACGGCCACCAGGGCCAGGGCGCTGACAGTGTGCAGAAGGCGGCGGGAACGGGTCATGTCATCAATCCTTGGAATTCGGTCACGATGGACGCACCCGCCCTGCCGGCGCCGACAGGGGGCGCCGTAGCGGAAATCGGGCTGCGCAGAGAGAAAGGGGGGGGCTGTGTTTCAGGGGGACCTGGCGGCGGCGCCGTGTAAGCGCGCGGTACCGCGGTCCCCGGTCAACAGCGGTGAAATGCCCTTGGGGCCATGGCGTTCATCACATCCATCCTAGAGGATATCCGGGGGAAGGTTCGTACCGGCCACCCTCACCACAGGATGACAGATGCATGTCTAATATATTGGATGGTGCGCCGCAATAGCATCTTTGTGGAAAAAGTGAAAAATTTACCACAAACAACAATTTATAAATGTGATTTATGCCGACAACATATTGACACCTCATCACCACCCTGTGCGGCAGAAGCCCCACAACACAATGACACTGCCCGCTTGGCAGCGGCTGCGTATCTGCTATAATAGACACGCAATGTACAATATAATTGCATTGCCTCTGCTATGTTGTCATTCTCTCCATCGACACCGCCAAGGCCGAATTGGTGAGCCGCGGCGGTATCCGATGGAGATGGATGATGGTTGAGTTCCACTGGCGCCTGCCCACGCATGGCGACCGCGCCGATGTTTCCTTGGCCCATGACACGCGTGGCGACTGGGGTCCGCTGAATGCGGGCAATCAGGCGCCCGGTCTGGTGCAGGGGCAGCCGGACGGCATCCCCTATCACGATCATCTGCTGGAAATTGCGCGTGCCGCCGAACTGGCGGGCTTTGATGGCGGTCTGGTTCCGTCATTTCCCAATACCGATGACCCCTGGGTAATCAGTGCCGCCATCGCGCGCCGGACCAAGACATTCAAGTTCATGATCGCCTTTCAGCCCGCCTGGATCGACCCGGCCTATGCGGCCAAGGCCTCGGCCAGCCTGCAGCGCCTGTCGGGCGGGCGGCTGAATTTCAACATCATCACCGGCGGCGGCGGCCCGTCGCAACTCTGGTGGGGTGACCGCATCGCCCATGATGACCGCTATGCCCGTACGACCGAATTCCTGGACGTGTTCAAGGGCCTGTGGGACGGCAAACCCTTCAGTTATCAGGGCAAGTTCTTCCAACTGGATAATGCCCAATTGCCCGCCCCGCTGGCCGGACAGGCCTTCCCCAGCCTCTATTTCGCCGGTTCGTCGAACGCCGCCCTGGAGGCGCAGGGCAAACATGCCGATTTCAACCTGACGCATATGGAACCGCTGGAAAGCCTGCGCATCAAGTTCGACCG